>NZ_JBPCEP010000010.1:0-249827 GCF_050971705.1 Niallia sp. M35 | reverse complement strand
AAAATAAAATGGAGCGGGTGATGGGAATCGAACCCACGACATCAGCTTGGAAGGCTGAGGTTTTACCATTAAACTACACCCGCATAATAAGAGTGATATTCTTTTTTACTTGACGAACATTCATGGTCGGGAAGACAGGATTCGAACCTGCGACCCCTTGGTCCCAAACCAAGTGCTCTACCAAGCTGAGCTACTTCCCGAATATGGCGCGCCCGAAAGGAGTCGAACCCATAACCTTCTGATCCGTAGTCAGACGCTCTATCCAATTGAGCTACGGGCGCATATTTCCGAAAGCGACTTTATAATCATACAATATTTTTTATCGGCTGTCAACACTTTTTTTGATGCGGCCGAGAGGACTTGAACCTCCACGGGGTTAACCCCCACTAGGCCCTCAACCTAGCGCGTCTGCCATTCCGCCACGACCGCACTATAAGAGATGATCCATTGTACATTCATAAATCTGTTTCGTTCATTAATTAGATGGTGCGGGTGAAGGGAGTCGAACCCCCACGCCTTGCGGCGCTAGATCCTAAGTCTAGTGCGTCTGCCAATTCCGCCACACCCGCTTGTTCTAATATATAATGGTGAGCCATGGAGGATTCGAACCTCCGACCCTCTGATTAAAAGTCAGATGCTCTACCGACTGAGCTAATGGCTCTTGGCTGGGCTAGCTGGATTCGAACCAACGAATGACGGAGTCAAAGTCCGTTGCCTTACCGCTTGGCTATAGCCCAATATTAAATATAAATGGCGGTCCGGACGGGACTCGAACCCGCGACCTCCTGCGTGACAGGCAGGCATTCTAACCAACTGAACTACCGGACCAAACTTTTTATAAAATAACAAATGACCCGTACGGGATTCGAACCCGTGTTACCGCCGTGAAAGGGCGGTGTCTTAACCGCTTGACCAACGGGCCATAATACCAAATCGCTTTCTGGCGGAGAAGGAGGGATTTGAACCCTCGCGCCGCTTACGCGACCTACACCCTTAGCAGGGGCGCCTCTTCAGCCTCTTGAGTACTTCCCCAAAAAATGGCTCCGCAGGTAGGACTCGAACCTACGACCGTTCGGTTAACAGCCGAATGCTCTACCACTGAGCTACTGCGGAATAATTTCTATCGACGTATTTGTTATCAAACGAAACAATTACTAGCAGCATTATAATGACTGCTCTCTTGTCGACTCTTTACATTATAAGGACATATAAATAATAAGTCAAGCACCTTTTGAAACTTTTTTTAAAACAAAATCCATCCATCTATAATTACTTATCTATCTGAATCACTTCTTCTAATTTTAATCTTCCCTTACATTTCCCACAAACATACTTTTTTATATCCATTCTTTTTCTTCTCGTATATTGCTGTTTACAAGAAACACAAGAATAAATAAGTATTCGCTTTGAGTTACCTTTCTTATTTCCAACTGGTAAAGGTGAACAATATCTTGGGCCACCTACCATTTTTAGAAGAGACTTAAAATCAGCATCCTTGTGCTGATATCCTTTGTTTAATAAATGAAGATGATAATGACATAATTCATGTTTTATAATCCCTACTAATTCATTTAAACCCATCAGATCATAATATGTTTTATTGATTTCAATATTATGAGTGCTTAACAAATATCTTCCACCAGTGGTTCTTAATCGTGGATTAAAGATTGCTTTATGCTCAAAGTTTCTTTTAAAGTAATCCCACGATATATCCTCCACTAACTTTTGTAATTCCTCATTTGTCATCGTACCGCTCATTCCTCCTCAACAAGACAAACTATTATAGCATACAATAGTTTTATAACTTACTAAAACGTACACAATCATGTAATCAAGTTAAATAAAAAATTCTATATTCCCACCTTAAACTAGGCAATTTTCTACCTTTTTTAGTTATCGGCATGAAAAGCTAAAGTAAATTTTCTATTTCAGCCTAGCCAAATCAAAAAAATAAGGAGTGGATATAATGCCTAATTGGTTACAAAACCAAATCAAAAAAGCTTTCTATGAAAAAAATAGCTATCAAGTAAAGCTGTTGAATCAATGTTGGTATTACTATTGCCGTAAAAATGCTGCTAATTAACTTTTCATTATAAAATGAACTCATTTTCTTTTCATAAACTAAGAATACCTGCGTTATCTCTTCCATCAACGCAGGCTTCTTTTTATTATTATTTTTCTTCTTTTGGTTTTAGCATTGTTAGTGCTACTCTTCCTTTATTATGGTCGACGCTGTCTACCCAAACAGTAACAACATCTCCCACACCTACTATATCAAGGGGATGCTTTACAAACTTATTGCTCAGCTTCGAAATATGAACCAAGCCATCTTGCTTTACACCAATATCTATAAATGCCCCAAAATCAACTACATTTCGAACAGTTCCTTGTAGCTCCATGCCCGTTTGCAGATCCTCTAGTTTCAATACATCTTTTCTTAATAATGGTGCAGCTAAATCGTCACGTGGATCTCGGGATGGACGAACTAATGCCTCAATAATATCCTTTAGCGTTAATTCCCCTATATTAAGTTCCTGTGCACTTTCCTTCAGATTAACCTTTGTTAATGCTTCCCTTAAAGCTGTAGTACCAATATCTTTTGTTTTAAATCCTAATGTAGATAAGAGTTTTTTTACTTCATCGTAATGCTCTGGATGTATGCCCGTTCTATCTAAAGGCTCCTCTCCATCCAATACACGTAGGAAACCAATTGCCTGTTCATATGTTTTTGCACCTAGGCGCGGTATCTTCTTTAATTGTTTGCGACTTATGAATTTCCCTTCTTCTTCTCGTTTCTTTACGATATTATTAGCAACCGCTTTGGAAAGACCCGCAACATATTGTAACAGAGAAGAAGATGCTGTATTTACATTAACACCAACTTGGTTAACTGCTGTTTCTACTACAAAGTGCAATGATTCTGCTAATTTTTTTTGAGATACATCATGTTGATATTGACCAACTCCAACGGATTTCGGGTCAATTTTAACCAATTCAGCAAGCGGATCTTGCAGTCTTCTCGCTATCGATACAGCACTTCTTTCTTCTACTTGGAAATCCGGAAACTCTTCTCTAGCAATTTCTGAAGCAGAGTATACACTCGCTCCCGCTTCATTTACTATTAAATAATAGATTTCTTTATTTTGCTTTTTTAGCATATCTGCTACAAATTGTTCCGTTTCTCTTGAAGCAGTACCATTACCAACTGCAACCATTTCAATATCATATCGATCTAAGATTTCTTGGAACTTTGCTTTCGCTTCTACTGTTTTAGATACAGGCGGATGAGGATAGATAACCCCTATTTCTAATACTTTCCCTGTTTCATCTACTACCGCTAATTTACAGCCTGTCCGATATGCTGGATCTACTCCAAGAACCATTTTCCCTTTTAGAGGTGGCTGTAATAATAGATTCCGAAGATTTTCTGAGAAAATGTGTATCGCCTGTTCTTCCGCTTTCTCGGTTAACTCATTTCTTATTTCCCTTTCGATGGATGGTTGAATAAGACGTTTATAGCCATCCTCAATAGCTTCTTTTATGATTAAGCCTTCAGGGGATCGGGCATTTGTTAACCACTTTTTCTCTAAGTATTCCGTAATTACTTCTATCGGAGCAACGATGGCTACTTTTAAAACATCTTCTTTTTCTCCTCTATTTAATGCTAAAGTTCGATGAGGGACAATTTTATTTATTGGTTCTTCATATTCATAGTACATTTCATAAATATTTTTTTCGTCCTTCTCTACCTTTTTAGCGGTTGACTGAATTTTCCCAGTAAGCATTGTCTTACTTCTTATCCATTTTCTGCTCTCTGCATCATCTGATATCTGTTCTGCCAGTATATCTTTCGCTCCATTTATTGCATCCTCAATGGATAAAACTTCTTTTTCCTCCGAGATATATTTATCTGCTTCTTCTTCTAAAGAATTTTTCTTTTCTTTACTAACTAACCATTCTGCAAAAGGCTCCAACCCTTTTTCTTTAGCAATCGTTGCTTTTGTTCGACGCTTTTGTTTATACGGACGATATAAATCCTCTACTTCTTGCAGCTTAATTGCCTTTATAATATTGTTATGCAGCTCTTCTGTGAGCTTCCCCTGTTCCTCAATTAAACGAATAACTTCCTCTTTTCGTTGTGCTAAGTTTTGAATGTATGTATACCGATCAATGATATCTTTTATTTGCACCTCATCTAGTGCCCCTGTTTGTTCTTTTCTATATCTAGCAATAAAAGGAACGGTATTTCCATCTTCTATTAATGTAATAACACTTTTCACTTGTTTAATTGATACACTCTGTTCTTTTGCTATAATCGCTAAATAGTTCTGTCCTTTTTCCTGTTCCAAAACCTTCTCCATAACACCATATCCTTTCTAGATTCGTCGAACATCACGTAAATTATTATTCCTATTATCTTTCTATACGAAAGTAATACCTTTTATTTTGATCTATCTCTATTTTAGCAAAAGGTTCTTGGAAAACATATTATCAACATAAAGGAAATTACATCCCTTCCTTTCTCTTTTTATTTTACTAGCTTATAGGTGTTCAATATCGTAGCAAAGGATACGATTAAATGAGCGAACTTCCATTTCGAACAAAAAAAAGCTTACTTTTCAAAGTAAGCTTCCTAGTATAAAAGTAGAATCATCGTTAGAGTTATTATATTTCCCAATAATATCATTTGCTATGGACCTAATAGGTAAATAGCCTTTTAGCAAATTTTTAATTCCTTGAATATTAAATCCATCGGAAAAAACAAGAAATTTAGCATGGTTTTCAAAAGTAAAACGTTGTGTATGATAATGTTGTGGTCTTCCTGACAAATACCCCGTTACCGGGAGTGGATACGTCAGTTCACCTGAAGGAGAATAAAGAAAGAATCGTATGTTGCCTACACAACTGTATACAATTGTCTTAGAAGCATAGTTTATTTTAAAAACACAAACAGCAGCCCCTCTTTTCTTTACAAGAACATTATTGGATAGTTCCATTAATTCATCTACAGATTTGGCATGGTTTTCTTTAATTATCTCCGTAACTGCAACGGATGCCTCGTTTGCATATTCACCACTACCAAGTCCATCCGCTAATACACAAATAAAGTATTCATCCGTTGATGTATAAAAAAAACTATCTCCACAAAGGGTTTTCCCTTTCTTGCTAGTCTGGTAGGAAAGCACATGAACATTATTGTCTTTCAACTCATTCATAAGATAAACTCCGAATTACTGGTCTCCGCCTGAATTGCTTCTTGTAGCTTTTTGATGGCTCTTCTCTGAAGCCTAGAAACATGCATCTGAGAAATGCCAAGCTTCTCTCCAGCTTCCTTCTGACTAAGATTATCCAAGTATGTATATTGAATAATACTCTTTTCTCTCTCTGTTAGTACATGCAGTACTTTTTCAAGAACTAACTTTTGATTTACTTTTTCAAAGCCTTGATCTACATCTCCGACAATATCTAGAAGTGTAACAGTTCCACCTTCCGAATCTGCTTCAATCGAATGATCAACAGACAATGCTTGATAACTTCTGCCCATTTCCATTGCTTCTAATACTTCTTCTTCGGAGACATCTAAATAATCGGCGATTTCATCCACCTTTGGAGAACGCTGTAAATCGGTAGTAAGCTGCTCAACCGTCTTCTTTATTTTAGGACCAAGCTCTTTTATTCTTCTGGGTACATGAACACTCCAAGTTTTATCTCTTAAAAACCGTTTAATTTCTCCAATTATGGTTGGAACCGCAAAGGCTTCAAAACTTTTTCCAAAGCTTTCATCATAGCGATGAATAGCACCTATTAATCCAATGATTCCAACCTGTGTAATATCCTCATGAAACATTTTACCTTTAGAATATTTTCGTGCCAGCATTTCTACTAAATCACGATAATTTATAACAAGCGCTTCTTGCGCCTTCTCATTTTGGGTACTTTGAAAATCTTTAATTAAAGCATTTACTTCTTCTTTTGATAAATGGCGATTAGGTTGAGATTGTTTCTGCATCCCTCTCCACCTGCTCTCCTTCGAGGTATTTTGTCATGAAAACAGTTACCCCGTTATTATGGTGAATCTTGACTTCATCCATTAATGTTTCGATCAAGTATAGGCCAAGTCCTCCTTCACGAAGAAATTCCACCGACTCATCCTGCTCATACGGACCCAAATCCTTTGTAGTGGAATGAAAGTCAAAACTTTTCCCATTATCAGCTACAATGACTTCCAAGCGATCATTATATAATCGAAATCCAACTAAAACTTCTCCTGCGTCTTTATTTTTATACGCATGTTGCACAGCGTTTGTACAGGCTTCACTTGTAGCTATCTTTAAGTCTTCAATTTCATCGTAGCTAAAGCCCATTCTGCTTGCAATTCCAGACAATGTTAAGCGAATAATCCCAACATACTCCGGTTTAGAAGGAATTTTCATTTCGATGTACTCAAAATGACTCATTGTATTCCACCTTCTATCTTGCTATTTATGTCTATAATGTCTGCTAATCCAGTTATTTCAAACAGTCTGATTAAGCGGCTTGATAGACCTACTAACTTAAATTCACCATTATTTGCTCGAACATTCTTAAATATGCCTACAAATACACCTAAACCAGTACTATCCATATAATTTACATCTGATAAATCAATTATCATTTTCATTCCTTCTTTTTCAGAAAAGGAATAAATCCGCTCCCTTAATTTCGGAGCAGTATACGCATCAATTTCACCAGAAACCTTAACTTCTACATCCAATTCTTTTTCTTTTACATCTATTATGATATTCATCCCGACCCACCTTCACATTATTACGATATTGTCATATACCCCATTAGAGGTACCATTAAACTTCTCTTTTAAAAATAATTAAAGTAAAATCATCACGTAATTGAAAATCTTGAATTTTTTCTAATTCCTTAAAGACATTTTCTACAATATTCTGTGCATCTAAATGCATATGTTTCCTTATGTATCCAAGAAGCGTTTCTTTTTCAATAAAGCCTTCCTTTGTTCTACACTCGGTTACCCCATCTGACATTAAAACAATCATGTCTCCTGGATAAATTTGCTTTTCAAACTGCTGATATTTCGTCCTTTTATCAACACCCAGCAATAATCCCTTAGTCTTCAGCTCACTAAACTGTTTCGTTTCCGCTTGATAATATAAGCCAGGCTCATGACCAGCTGAGGCATAATGAAATACATGTGAAAGCACATCATATGCTCCGTAAAACATGGTAATAAACATACTAGGATCTACATTTTGTTCAACGACCCTATTTAAATTTTCTAAAACATTGCTTGGTTTATTCCTATTTTCCGGAAGACTGTCCATCGCATACTTAATCATCGACATACACATAGCAGCAGGAATACCCTTCCCTATCACATCTGCAATGGCAATGTTAATAATCTGATCATCATCATGAACAAAGTGATAATAATCGCCATTCATCATTTTAGCCGGCACACTTATTGCCCCAATATCTAATCCATCGACCTTTGGAATATCTGTGCTTAATAAAGTTTGCTGTACATTTGCTGCTATTTCCATTTCGCTTCTTAACTCTTGCTGAACATGACGCAAGCTTTGATGTTCTCTATAAGCAAATCCATAGCCTATCATAACCTCTAAAAGGATATCAAAGGATTTTGTTACATATCCAGGTATATCTGGATATAAATCCATCAGAATAGATTTATGTAAACTGATTATATCTTCTGGTGATATTTTTTGTTCAATTGATTTCCTACTAAACTTTTGCCCTTGATAAAGAGCTTGTTCAGATTCATCTTTAATATAGTTCACAAGAAGATCTCGATATTTAGATTCCATCATTTCACGGAAATCCATTATCTCCCCCCCTATCTTAGCCACTTCACCGCCTGGATTTCTGTTCCATCGCCAATAGAGGTTTTAATATCAAACTCATCCATCAAACGTTTCACACCTGGCAATCCGGCTCCTAACCCGCCAGAAGTAGAAAAACCATCTTGCATCACTTGTCTAATATCCTTAATTCCAGGACCACTATCCATCGCAATTAGTTTTAAACCAGCTTTCCCATTATCAAAAAGCTTTTCTATACAAATCTGTCCTTGACCAGCATATAAATATATATTTCTTGCTAATTCACTAATTGCTGTGGTTATCCGGGCTTGATCAACGGTACCGAAGCCGAGCTCTTTGGCGAGGTTTCTGCCTAATTGTCGAGCGGCAACAATATCCCATTCATTTATAATTTTTACACAGGATTGGTCTCCCATAGGTCAGTCCTCCAATTCCTGTTGTAATTTCTCCAAACCTTTTTCTAGATCTAAGGCAGTTAAAACATCGTTTAAACTGATACCTAGCTCTACTAAGGTGATGGCAACAGCAGGTTGAATCCCTGTCAGTACCACCTTAGCCCCCATTAGCTTCGACATACCGATAACATCACCTAATACTTTTGCAATAAATGAGTCTATAAAATCAATAGAAGTTAAATCAATGACTACCCCGTTCGCACTGGTCTCATGGATTTTATTTAATAAATCCTCCTGAAACTGAAGGGCTGTTTGGTCATCTAATTCCCATTGAATGGATACTAGTAAGTAGTCATAAAGTTTTAATATTGGTATTCTTACTCTATTCACCCAAAACCAACCAACTTTCTTTTAATATATTTTTTACACACTTATCCATCCCGCGTTAGGGATCCTCTATTTAGATGGAAGAAAAACTAAAATAAAGCAAGAGCTTCCCTTGGTAAACATAAAGATTATAAAAAATTTATCCATCCGTAATCACCAATTTAATTGCTCCATATTTCCTGAGTTACTTCCTTCATTTTATCATATTAACAGAGACTTTCTATTTTCAAAAATGGGTATATTGAAAAACAAGCGGTATTTTTGGGCATATTCTCCACTTGAAAATTTATTCATCCTTCTACTAAAGATAGGTGATGACTTTTCTATATTCCCATTTTCCTTATCCTTCAAACCTATTATAAAAATTTTTTGTTATACAGTAAAAAAATTGCTCCACTATTTCCTTTCAAACTAGAAAAAACCTCCAAAATAAATAAGGAGGTTCTTTCTAGTTTAACATACGAGCTTTTTTTACATCCAGAAAGGTTGTAGTTAGGGTTATAAAAAAAAGCGCTGCAATGAGCGCATTATACTTAAAATTCAATGAGACCTAAACTAATTTGTAGAGCTTCATCGACTTTTTCCATCATTTCCTCATCAAGATGAGTAATTTTGTCCGTTAGCCTCTGTTTATCTATCGTACGAATTTGTTCTAAAAGAATTACCGAATCTCTTTCAAAACCATATCGCTTCGCATCAATTTCCACATGAGTCGGCAATTTAGCCTTTTGAATCTGAGCTGTAATTGCTGCAATAATGACTGTGGGACTGAACCGATTCCCGATGTCGTTTTGAATGACAAGTACAGGACGGACGCCGCCTTGCTCTGAACCAACAACTGGGGATAGGTCTGCAAAATAAACGTCACCACGTTTGACAATCAAAGGATTACCCTCCGCTTACAAGACGTTCTACTGTATGCTCTGCCTCGTATTCTGCGAGAAAGCTTTCTGATGCAATGGATAAATTTAATTTAGCCATTTCCATATATCCTCGTCTCATCGATTCGCGGATATGTCTCTTTTTCCGTTCGCGAAGATACATTTTCGTTGCTTGATAAATAAATTCACTACGATTAACATTTTCTTGCTTAACGAAGCCGTCCAATTCAGTTAACAAATGCTTTGGTAATTTTATCATGATCTCTGTCGTTGTGCTAGATTCAGACACAAACATACACCTCCACCATCACTACACACCATTTTTAGCTCTGCTTTTTTTAATCATACCACTAATAAGTGTTTCTGCAAAGTCCATTCAGCAATTCTACTGTATTATCCGCCAAAAATTATCCCTTTTATGCATGAAAGAATAGAAAAACGAAAATTATTCACAAAAATAATAGCTATTCTTCCATATTTTTCATATAAATAGATCTTCAAATGGTATCTGTGACCATAATTAATGTATTCAGTCATTTCCTTATCCATTACTTTTATTTGATCTTGAGTTTAAAATATTCATCTGGCAGCAAGCAGTCGAAACCACCATTGCTTTATTCTTCCTCTAGATTAAGAAATTTACTGTTTCTGTGACATTTCCATATTGTTTAAAAACCCGCGGAACTCTTGTAGAAATCATACATGTGATTTCATAATTAATCGTTTCTAGTTTAGCAGCAATTTCATTCACAGAGATTTCTGCATCCCTTTGCTTCCCAATTAGCGTTATTTCTGTTCCTGGCTCTAAATAAAACGGCAGCCTTATCATACATTGATCCATACAAATTCTCCCTACAATCGGCGCTCTTATTCCTTCGACCAGAACCTCTTGTCCTTGCAGTTTACGTAACCATCCGTCTGCATAACCAATTGGTAAAGTCCCTATCCATTCCTCTTCTTTTGCCTCATAAGTAGCTCCATAGCTCACTTTATCGCCCTTGTTTAACTTTTTCACTTGGACTAATTTTGTCCTTAAGGAAAAAGCTTCTTGTAATGGATAAGGTAAATCAGGTTCAATTTCAAGAGAAGGTGTTAATCCATACATAGAAATCCCCAAACGCACAGCATTATATTGCAAATCAGGATGCAAAAGACTTGCCGCACTATTACTGCAGTGAATAATTGCGGGCAGCTTTGTAAAAGAAGATAGTAGTTCCTTAAAGCGTTGAATTTGGCTTTCAAAGTAAGAAGAATTTTTTTCATCCGCTGTTGCAAAATGAGTAAAAATCCCCTCCACTACAATATTGGGGTGTTTTACCAGCAATTCTTCTATCGATTGAATCTCCTGCTCATTTCTAACCCCAATTCTCCCCATACCTGTATCTAACTTTAAATGAATCGTTAATGAATCATCCTTATTTAAAAATTGAACCGCTTCTTCTAACCAATCTTTATAATAAACAGTTAAAGTTACTTTATATTTTATTGCTGTCATAACATCCTTCGGTCTACTTGCGCCAAGCACAAGAATCGGTGCTGTTATTCCTTGCTTTCTTAAACTGATTGCTTCATCTAAAAAGGCTACGGCCAAGTAATTCGCACCAGACCGTAAAGCAGTTCTGGCAACTTGCAGAGCCCCATGCCCATATCCATTTGCCTTTACTACTGCTATTAACTTATTTTCAGGATGTAATTTTTTTCTTAATTCACCAACATTATATGCAATAGCATCAAGATCAATCTCCACCCATGTATCACGATAAAAGTTATCTTCTTGATTCAAATCCTCACACGTCCTTTTTAATAACAAACTTATTCCTTAAATTATTCTACTGATTGATCCGCTTGTCAATTCTAATCCTTATAAGTTTAGCGTAACAAGTAATTATTCCACATAAAAAAACAGCCCCCTGTTGAAGGCTGCCTGAGTATTACTTATTTTATTGCCTCTCCTTGTACGGAGCGTGCAACAGTAACTAATTCATCACGAGTTAAGTCACTTGATGCAATCGTATAATCGACGCCTTCAAACGTCCATGATACTTTAGAATCTGTAACTTCACCAATGGTAAATCCTAAATCCACTGGATCTCCCTTACTAACGATTGGTCCTGCTGTAGCTGGTGCTACTACTGCTTTTTCTTGAATAATCGTATAAGATTTTTCTCCATCATAAGTGAGGATTACACGATTACCGTTTTCAGAAGCCATTTTTTTCTCTTCTACCAAGCTGACTCCTTCTAATGGTTCTTCCGGATATTTCACGGCAAAGTCTTTGTCTTCGATTTCTCCCATAACTGGAATAACCATCTTAGCCGCAGTCATACTCTTTTGTAAATCAAAATCTTTTTTATCAAAGGAAACATCAAACTTCACATTAGAAAACTTCACCGTGACCAACGCTACGCCCTCTACATCCTTTACTTTTACACTGACAGGAGAAAGATCCTTCTTGCTGAAGGCAATCTCTTGAGTTGGAAGCATTTTATTATTCTGATAGCGAGTTTTTGTTTCAAAAACGTAGTGCTTATCTGTAGCAGAAAATTTCACTTCTTTATCTTCTTCAATATCTTTCACTAAAGACTCATAGAGATAAGCTTGACTACTATTTTCCGGCCACTCACTTTGAAACTTAAAGGATTTGTTTAAAGCTGGCGTTAATACATAGACGCCTTCTTCATTTTTCAAAATCATTTGGCTTTGATTTTTTGCTGAATTCTTTAAATTCACTCGATAAAAGCTTGGGTCTTTATGCCACACTTCCACTTCATAAGTCTGTGGTTCTGTTCCCATTTTGAGAGTCATTTCGGCGTCTGCTTTATACCCTTTTGTCTCGACCTTTTCTTTTAAATCAGTCAGAACATCTTCTTTCGATTTTGTTCCGCAGGCAGTTAACAAAAGCATGACCGTTAGCCCTACAAATAGCAACCAAATCTTCTTGTTCATTTTTTCAACTCCCCTATTCTCATTTCACGTCGAAAGAGAGAAAAATAAGCAAACAGTATTTCTAATAGAAACTCCTCTTCCTTCTCTCTTGGAATTACCTATTAGAAACCGCGAAACCATACTTGTCTCTCCTATTTCTCTATGAATATATGAGACAACCTTCGGGAATATGCTACTTGAAATCATAAGTCTTTTGGTTGATATTTCTTCTGTTTATTTCTCTTTGCCTAAACAGAATCGGACCCGCTTCATTGAAGTAGTCATTTACCCCTCCCAAACAAAAGAATAAGGAAAACGATGAAATCCCTCTCGCTTTCCTTATTCCTCAATAATAACTTGTGCAAAGGCATAGTGTTTGCTATGAGTTATAGATAAATGGACTCCTTTTGAAAATGGCTTTAAAATACATGGCTTCCCCTTTTCCTCATATCCTATTTCAATATCCAAAAAGCTTAAGTTCGCTCCAATCCCTGTGCCTAGCGCTTTTGAAAATGCTTCTTTTGCTGCAAATCGTCCTGCTAAAAACTCACATTTACGATGGCCAGATAGCTGCTGAAACTTTTCCATTTCTTTATCCGTTAGAATGCGCTTTGCAAACTTCGGCTTACTTTGGAGTAAAGATTCGATTCTTTCTATTTCTGTTATATCAATTCCCGTTCCGCTAATCATAAGACAACTCCTTCTATTCTATTGCTAGTGAGCATAATATATTGTATCTTTTCCTATTCTTTGGCTATTATTGTAGAAAGAAGCTTTATTTAGGAGGTATTAAATACTGTTGTTTACCAGAAGAGAAAGCTTTAAAGAGTATATTACGTATTATCCTGTCGTTTCCATGATCTTACTTATTCATCTAATTCTATATTTATTAACCAATCTCCCTATCTTTCCAAATAAATATTTATTAGAAACCATGATGGGTGTTAACCTTTATATAGTAGAAGGAGAATGGTGGCGCTTAATCACTCCCATTTTCATCCATGGAGGGTTTGCCCATCTTCTATTTAACAGCTTTAGCATTTTCTTATTCGGACCTGCTCTCGAAAGAATACTTGGTAAATTCAAGTTTCTTCTTATTTACTTAGTCACTGGTATCGCAGCAAATATTATCACTCTTCTTATCGAACCACTTACCTATGTTCACTTAGGTTCTAGCGGCGCAATATTTGGTCTATTCGGCTATTATATTAGTCTAGTTGTATTTCGAAAAGACATTATTTCTCAAAGCAACGCCCAAATTATTACGACCATTGCTGTTCTTAGCTTAATTATGACCTTTTTACAGCCAAATATAAATATTGTTGCCCATATTTTCGGATTTCTAACAGGGGTCATCGTCGGAAGTTTATCGGAATCAAAGGGAAAGAAGATTTTTTCCAGTTATAAAGAAGAATGGTACTATTTACGACAACAGCTCCGCCGCACAAAAAAGCCTGAAGCAAAATCAATTATCATTTGGATTATCATCTTCGGTCTTGCTATTATAGGATTTGTTAGTCAATAATAACTATTATATATTTTACTTTGTCCAAATCTCTCGCAAAAACAGGGTGAGGTTGTGAAAAAATAAACTAGATAAAGGATAAAGGCAAACAATATCTAATTTAATATCCAAACCAATTCGTTCCATCATTAATTTCATAAGAAAATAAAACGGAGCAGACTGAATACACGTAGATTCCTATGGGAGCTGCAAGAAAGTCCGAGACCTTGCAGGAGCGAAACGACGAAGCAGCTCGGCTCTCGCCCCACCCATGGAAAGTGAAGTGTATTCAGTCTGCGGGTAATGACCACACATTCTTTCTTAAATGAAATAAAAACCCCAAAACAATAATCCGAATTTTTTAGGTTATACGCATTCTTAATCGGTTATATTTGGTTAGAATACTTTTTCCCCAACCTTTTTTAAGCTATTTCAAGGAAGTGATTGTGTTAAATCTATATACAAGTTTATTCTTTTGAATTAAAAACTTTAAAATGGAAGAGTGATATAATTTTCATACCGAATAAATTAGAACTTGTTGGGCTATTTAGCTTTATCCGACACTCACTTAACTTAGCGAATACCATTCATATACCTTTTCTACGTCTTCTTTGGTCAGGTCTGTAACTACCCCAGTGGCTCCTCCAGCACCAGAAAGAACAACCCCCTGTACAGAAGCAAGCTTCCCTTTTCGCTGCCACCATCCCTCTGTATAGTAAAGGGCTTGAATTCGATTTCGTCTCATCAGGAAAGTCGTTTTATTAAATTGGCGGAAGGATAGTGTTAACTGCTTACCTGAAATACGGTATCCAGCTGAACGATAATTCCAGTAGCCCCATAATGGTAAAACAAGTAATAACAACAACGATAACGCTCCCCATTCATGAAAAAAGTAAATCAAAGCGATAATAACTGGTAATGCTGCCCAACTATTTTTAATAATATACCTCCAAATTGATCGTTTTGGCGGCGAAAGCAACTCCTCATTCCATTCATACTCAGGTACCATTTCTTTTAATAAAAGTGGTAATTCCTTCTTCTTTAATAACGGAACAGCAACTACATCAGAAGCTTCTATATCATCAAAAGATCCACCAGCGCTAATAACAGATACACCTACTAATTGAAACGGCTGTCTAAGCATTGCTTCTGTTATTTTAATTGCTTGAATCCTTCTCAGCGGAATAGTAATCTGCTTTTTCTCGATTAGGCCACGTGTAATAATCAAATCATCTTTCGTCTTCGATAATGTAAAATTCGCATATTTTAATATGGTAATGAACCAAGATAAAATCCATAACAATACAAATAAAACAAAGACAACGATAGAAACTAACGCTACACCGCTTGTAATGACTTGTTGAACATGTTTGTAGATTTCCTTATACGGAATTAAATCATCAAATTGTGAAATGAAAGCAAAAATTGCGGAGATAATCACACCTACGCCACCCGAAGTTGACGCCAAAATCACTAATTTTTTTGATGTAATCCGGTAGATTTCTTGTTGAGCAGGTTCTACTTCTTCTATCATTTCGTCCGTTTCAATCTGCTCATTCTTTTTTTGAATAATATATCTTTTTAATTCTTGAGCAACCTTTTTAGAAATAGCAGTAAGCTCGCCTTCAGCTTCAGCACCACCTGCTGTTTCAATTTTCACTTTTACTAAACTAAATGGACGGTGAAAGATTCCCTCTGTAAAATCGATACTTTGAATACGTTCAAAGGGAATGTACCGTTTCTTTTTTATAAATACACCATACTCCATTCGCAATTCATTTCCTACCACATAAAAGGTGAAAAAGTACCATGACAAAAATCCGCTAATGAGAATAATCAAAAGTAAGAGGGACGCTCCTAGAATCGTATATAAACTCCAGTCAGTGGGCTTACCTCCAAGCACAATAATTCCAATAAACGGAAAGATAAACTCTCTTAACCGCTTCAAAATAACGTAAATAATGGAAACCGGATGAAGTCTGTTTTGCTTAAACATCTTCTTCCGCCACCTTTGCTTTACTAGAAATATACTGTCTAATTTCTTCTGCTTCATCCACTTGAAGCACAGGGATTTCGTGTACGGTTGCTGCTGTAGAAATCGACACTGTGGCAAGCTCATACTTTCTTAATAAAGGTCCTTGCTTCATGTCAACATGCTGTACTCTAATCATTGGAATAAGCGTTCGCTTTATTACAATAACTCCTTGCTGTATTTCAATTTCATCTCCTCTTACTTCATATCTCCATCTTTTCCACTTTAAAGGCGGCATAATGCCAATTGTAAGAGCTATATGAAAAAGAAGATAAATAACTGTTCCTATACTTATAAGTATGTGCCAATCAAAAAGAATAGCAAACGTAATTAACCCACCACCAATAACCATCATAATGAGCGAAGATATAATTCCTGTTAAGCGCCAAACAGTGATCCCCTTTTTCGATAATCTATTTTGAGGTATTGTTATCAATTACATTCCTCCTATTTTCTGAATTTTGTCTGTATCTCTTAACTATATACGAAAATATGATAATGTGGTTTCATATTTTTCTATCTCGCTACGCTTATCCCCAAATAAAAAACCTCCACGAAGTTTTCTTCATGGAGGTTTCTGATACAAAGCTTAACGGTAAGACTTTGATTTATTGTAGCTATTGCCTGATTGACCTTGACGTTTGTTGCCGCCATAGCCTTGACGTTGACGTGGGTTGTAGTTTTTACGTCCACCACGGTCATTATTTTTATCATACGGTCTGCGGTCACGTTTCATTGGCAATGGCTTTTCTTCTGTTAATTTAACAGGAGTTGTATCTGGTTCTTTTGTAAGCATTTTTAGAACTGCAGCTACAACGGTAGAAGCATCTTTTTGTTCCAATAATTCATCCGCAGTATTTCGATAAGATTCTAAGTTATTTTCCTCAATAATTTGTGATATTTTTTCCATAACAGCTTTTTGCTGTCCTTCTATTGCTTGGTCGACTGTTGGAGGAATCATCTTTTCCATTTTTCGCTTCGTTGTTTTTTCCACAACTTGCAGATAAGATCTTTCACGATACGTAATAAACGTAATAGCTACCCCTTCTTTTCCTGCACGGCCAGTACGTCCGATACGGTGTACATAGCTTTCTGGATCTTGAGGGATATCAAAGTTATAAACATGTGTTACACCGGAAATATCAAGTCCACGTGCAGCTACATCTGTTGCCACTAGTACATCAATCGTTCCTTCTTTAAACTTACGAAGAACAGACATACGTTTCGCTTGGCTTAAATCTCCATGAATCCCTTCTGCTGTATAGCCACGTAGATTTAATGCTTCAGACAGCTCATCAACACGACGTTTCGTGCGACCAAATATAATAGCTAGTTCTGGAGATTGAATATCCAATAATCTTGTTAATATATCAAATTTCGTTTTCTCTTGTGTTTCGATATAATACTGTTCAATCAACGGCACAGTCATTTCTTTTGCTTTCACTTTAACTACTTCTGGATCTTTCATAAAGCGCTCTGCCATTTTTCTAATCGGTCCTGGCATTGTAGCAGAGAATAATAATGTTTGTCTTTCTGTTGGAATTTTTGAAAGGATTGCTTCAATATCATCAATGAATCCCATATTTAGCATTTCATCTGCTTCGTCTAAAATAACTGTTTGAACATTATCTAATCGAAGTGTTTTACGATTAATATGATCTAATATACGTCCAGGTGTCCCAACAATAATATGCGGGTTTTTCTTCAATGCACGGATTTGGCGATTTATATCCTGTCCGCCAAAAATAGATAATACTCTTGTGCGCTTTCCATATCCAATTTTGTATAATTCTTCTGAAACCTGAATAGCTAGCTCTCTTGTCGGAGCAATAATAATTCCTTGAATTACTTCATTCGCTACATCAATTTTATCAACTAAAGGCACTCCAAAAGCAGCTGTTTTCCCTGTTCCTGTTTGTGCTTGACCAATTAAGTCTTTATTTTGAAGGCTCAATGGAATCGTTTCTGCCTGAATAGGCGTCGCTTCCTCAAACCCCATTCTTTTTAATGCTTTCATTGTAGCAGGACTAATACCTAAATCTTGAAACTTTACCAATATATCCAATCTCCTTCTAGTCATTAAAAAATATCCATAAACAGATGGAATAAATCCATCATGCCAACCATTCGTATGTACCTCATTTATCTAAATGAAACATATTAAAATGGCATATCGTATTCATCACATTATGCCTTCCCCATACAATTAAATAGAAATGATGCTCGTTATATATAAATGATGAAAGTTATTGTTGGTTTCAATAGCCTTACAACCTTTATCAGGAGAATGATGAGGGTATATGCAAAATATTTAAGTCTTATTAGTTATGAGATACTATTTAACTTAGTTATAAATAGGAGGAAATTTCAAATGACTTCTATTTATTTTTATAATAGCTCTGTTACCAATTAATGATTAGTCTGTTTCTCCTAAATGAGAATCTTCAAAATTCACGCTCGAAAAAACATGATCTTTTCACGGAGCTTAAAACCAAATCAGCTAATTTAGAAAAGTTAGCCAAATACAAAGAACAATGGTTATTCCCTTCCTAGACAAAAAATTCATTTTCTCGGAATTCTTCTTCCATTCATTTCTCTCTATTTGACTAATTTATCGTTTAAAAAGAGGATTTTTCTTCTCTAACATTATGCCCCAAATGTTAAGTTTGTCACCCTACTTTTTAAAATAATATTATCATTAAGATATACGCTTTGCAATAAATTGGGCAGCTGAAAATCTAGGTTTTATGCGTGTTTTTACCATTTTTACAATGTAAACGCTTTATGCTAAAAAGGCGGCCTATTACGTCATTTTATAGAGTTGATATAAGATTATCTTTTAATTCCACTCTTCTTTTAGTCTAAAGCTAAAGGCCGAAAATAGACAAACCTTCCTTTCTTTACTGTCTCCAATCGACCTTCCTTCTATACGATTGAACATGGATACTTTTAACTTATGAGGGCGCCTTGAGGAATGTTATTATTTCTTGAAATAATGATTCTCTTTTTTCACAATGACAAATTAAGTGCTTGGATTCCTCCACATATAATATCTTCTTATTTTCTGCCCGAATTGTATTATACAAATAGGCTGCACTCTTCAACGGGACAATTCCATCCTTCTCCCCTTGGGCAATCAATGTTGGCACTTGAATGTTGGCTAACAATGGTTTTACATATTGCACAAGCTTCCTGAACTGAATGGCAGCGGCTAACGGAGTACTTTTAATTTTGTTCATATAGCGGATAAATTGCTCATTATCTTTAATTCGCCCTCGAAAAAAATCAGCACAAATTATTCTTATATCCTTTTGAAGCTGAACCAAGTTTACATAATAAGCAGCTGCACTTAAGAGAATTAATTTCTTAATCGGATACTTTGCTGCTAAATAGCTTGCTATTAATCCACCCATGGAAAAACCGACAACATATACTGTGTCGTGTCTTTTTAATAAATCCTTTAACGCTTCTTCCGCATATTGGATCCACTCATTATATATAATCCCTTTTAAGCTTAATTGATCGCCATGCCCTGGAAGAGTTGGAACCATACACTCCCAATTGGTATAGTTCTGAATATATTCAGCTAGTGGTTCTACCTCCATTGGAGAACCTGTAAATCCATGTATACATAAACACGCTGTCATTTACTCCCCCTCCTTTTAGAGATATTTTACACTATAAGAGTAATTCATTTTTTATATACATTTCTTAACTATCCACTCTAAAAAAAGCCGAACCTACAAGGAAAACGTTTTTCGTTTTTCAAATAGGCTGGCCCCCTTCTATTATTGTATTGCCTTAACGATTTCCTCTAGCTTCATTCCTCTAGAAGCTTTGACTAAAATTACTGTTTCTTTATTTAGAAAAGGCAGTAAAGTTTCTATTAATGGCTCTTTTCCTTGGAAAGAAAAAACATGATCTTCAGGAAGAACTGTTTTTGCTCCTTCTGCAATGAAATTACCCAGCTTTCCATATGTTAAAACGTAATCGACTCCTTCTAAATGCTCTCCCATCTCATAATGAAAAGCTTCTTCTTGATCTCCCAACTCTAACATATCGCCAAGAACGGCAATTTTTTGCTTATATCCTGGCAGTTTCTTTAAGACATCAATAGCTGCAAGCATAGAAGTAGGACTGGCATTGTATGCATCATTAATAACTTTCACACCTAACTTCCCTTCGACTAACTCCATGCGCATATTTGTAAGTTTCAGCGATTGAAGACCTTTATTCATCTCTTCATAAGGAATTTCAAAAAACTCTGCCACTAGCATTGCTGCCAACGCATTTAAAATATTGTGATTTCCTAAAACCGGCAATTCAAATGGTTCAGTAGCTTTATTAATATGAAAAACACTGCCATTTTCAAGTGCCTTTATTTCATGGGGATATAAATCATTAGCAGGATCCATACCAAAAGTTTTCATATCCAGCTTCCTATCTTTTACACGGGTTGAAAGAAGGGGTTCATCTCCAAAGTAAACAAATCGTCCTTTCTCCTTCAATCCATTTAAGATTTCTAACTTCGCCTCTGCAATCCCTTCTCTTGATCCTAGATCTTGCATATGAGACTCCCCGATATTCGTAATTACAGCAATATCTGGTTCTGCTAATCGGCTCAAAAAGTCGATTTCCCCACGACTGCTCATGCCCATTTCGAGCACAGCAATATCTGTATCCTCCTCTAAACCAAGTACAGTTAAAGGAAGACCAAGATGATTATTATAATTGCCTTCTGTTTTTTGCACTTTATATTTTAAAGAAAGAAGACTTGTTGTCATATCCTTTGTAGATGTTTTTCCGTTACTTCCTGTTATCCCCACAACTTTAACCTTTAATTGTTGTAGATAGCTTTTAGCAAGCATTTGAATCGCTGTCAGCGAATTGTCCACAAAGATAAGAGGGAGATTCTCTGGCGGATTAGGGACATCCTTTTGCCAAAAAGCCGCAGCAGCACCTTGTTTAATTGCATCTGCAACATATTGATGTCCATCCGTTCTTTCTCCTTTAAAAGGAATGAATAATTGTCCTGCTTCTATTTTTCTCGAATCAATGGTTACCCCGCTAATAAGCACCTCATTATATTGCTCAAAGAAATGAGTACTGCTTGACATTGAAGCAATTTCTGCATATGTACGCTTAATCAAAATAAAACCTCCTTTAAAAATGAGCGGAGACTACTGCCCTTCTCTACTAAAAAACTTTCATTGGATGGAACAAAAGAAGAGGCATTTTTCTCACCTCTCCTTTTATGTTCTTCTTTTTAAATCGTATATTTAATATTTTGCTTTTCAGTGTGTCTTTCCACAGCTAGATCCACTAATTTATTGATCAGTGCATCATATTCTAAACCTGTGTGTTTCCATAATAACGGGAACATACTGAATGGTGTAAATCCAGGCATTGTATTCACTTCGTTAATATAAACTTTTCCTTCTTTTGTCAGGAAGAAATCTGCACGGACTAGGCCAGAACAATCAAGTGCTTTAAATGCTTTAATAGCATCTTCTTTAATCGCTGCATACTCTATTTCTGTCACGTCTGCAGGAATAATTAAAGCTGTATTTCCATCTTCATACTTTGCTTTATAATCATAGAAATCTTTTTTCGGAACAATCTCACCAGCTACAGAAACTTCAGGATGGTCGTTTCCTAGCACACCTACTTCAATTTCTCTTGCTGTTAAGCCCTCTTCTACAATAATCTTGCGGTCAAATTGAAATGCTTCGATGAAGGCTGTTTCTAGTTCTTCTCTTGTTGTACATTTACTAATCCCTACACTTGAACCAAGATTAGCAGGCTTAACAAAACAAGGAAAACCCAATTCTTTTTCTACACGTTCATAGGCTGCATCCTTATCACTTTGCCAGTCACTGCGGATAAAAGAATTGTATTTTACTTGATTTAATCCAGCTACTTCGAAGATGTTTTTCATAATTACTTTATCCATTCCAGCTGAAGAGGCTAGAACTCCATTCCCAACATAAGGAAGGTTAAGGAGTTCTAACAATCCTTGTACTGTTCCATCTTCTCCATTTGGCCCATGAAGCAGTGGAAAAATAACATCTAAGGAAGCTTCGTCATTTGCTTGAAAGAGAGTAGTAGAAAGGGCATTCGAGCCGATTTGTTCCTGTGTGTTAAACGCAAGCTCTTTTACATTTTCAACTGGTCCCATTAATTGAGGACCACGAACCCATTCACCGCTCTCTGATATGTAAATTGGGTGAATATCATATTTATCTGTATCTAATGCTTTAATTACAGCCATTGCTGTTTGCATGCTAACTTTATGTTCAGCTGATTTACCGCCATATAATAATCCCAGTTTCTTTTTCATTATGAGTATACCTCCATTTAATCAATGCACTTGTTTATTCTACCACTAGAACCATACCTTTAAAAATAAAACATGTAAGTCAAATAATAATTTAATCGAAAACACATATTCCTGTAATAGCACCTATTAATCCTTTTCCATTTTAACTCTTAATACGATATGAAAAAAGGGCAAAATGGAAGCTTATTTATTTAAATTTCTCCTAAAGAAAGAAAAAGCTACTTTGTACTTTTCTCTTATCTCGAAGAAACTTGCACTTCCAGAAAAAAACCACTCGTTAGTCTTTTTATTTCTGCCTCTACTTCCTTTTCATATTCAACAATAAAGCATGTAGCTGGACCGGCGGATTTTAATAGATCCACAGAGCATTGGACTTCTTCCTCTTGAACCAAATCTCCCTTTAACTGCCCCAATTCATAAAGAATCCCCTTTGATCCAACAGGCTGGATTCGACATTTATCCACTTTTGTCAATCGGGAAAATACTGCTAAGGGAACCACTTTTTCTTGTTGTAGAATCACTTCTTCTCCAACAAGAGGACTGCCTATTATAGCCATTTTTCCATTTATAATAGTGGTATCTTTTAAATCTGCTGGTCTTTTTCCAAGAACTGTGAGTCCTATTGCTGATTGACGGAAGGAAAAATTACTTTCTGTGCTTCCCGTTATTCCAATTTCCCTCTCTAATTCAAGTTCCTCTATTCCCTTATATATGCCTGCCAAAAGAATATCCCAAGCATCGTCTCCACAAAAATTCTGCAGGATTACCGAGAACGGCACTCCTCCCGCTGCCATACATTCCATAACCGCTACACGAAAGGAAAAATAGGAAACAATATCATAAGGGACGGAAACTTGATCATCTTCTTTCTGCCCAATTCCTCCACTATTATCTGCACTAATAACGAGCTCTTCTTTCTGATTCCACGATACGACTTGTACATCTCTCACTGCTTAACCACTCTCCACTCTTTAAGAAAAGCTGTAAGCCTTGGCATTAACAACTGGGCAATAATGCCGTTCAATACAGCTCCTATCAGCAGTACTGGAACCATCGAAATGTAAAAGCCCTTTCCCATTAGATATAAAAAAGGAAGTGGAAGTATTACACCATTTCCTAACACAAAGAACAATATGGAGATTATGCTATTTCCAGTTTGATAGATTTTTGAAAAAGTAAAAACAAGCAGAAACATTTCTACTGCGATAAACAGATGGAGCATGCCTAGTGGCAGCCCGCCTAAATATGCAGAAACAAGGTGACCGAGGGCTGCAACTATCCCTCCAGCTAGCCCGCCTAAAAGTGCTCCAGTAATAAGACTTGGAAGACTATCAAGGGCAACACTTCCAATAAAACTTGGTATTTTTATAAAAGCCCCAATAACTGATATAGCAATAAAAATAGCAAGGACATTAATTTTCTTCGCGTTCATTTCGCTCACCCTTTTTACTTGTCCGAAATACTTTTGCGCTTCGAATATACTCGATATCTGCCACATTGCTTCGGAAATTTATTACCCTCGCCAGTGCAAAAAAGTAATCGGAAAGTCTATTTAAGTATTTTAAGGGCAATTCTGGAATGTCCTCCGTTGTCCTCACCAATGTCACGACTAAGCGTTCCGCTCTTCTTGTCACCGTTCGTGCAATATGAACAATAGCTGCCGCTTCTGTTCCTCCAGGCAAAATAAAGCGCTCCAAATCGGGTGTCTCCTCCATAAACTTATCAATTCTTTCCTCTAAATAAGTGATAGCAGATTCTGTTAACTTTAGTTGTCTTCGCGTCGAAATACTGGCTAAATCCCCTCCACAATCAAATAACTCATGCTGGATTTTCTCTAAATCTTCCTTAATATCAGCAAATTGTTCCCCTGTTAATTGCGTAACAATTAGCCCGACAACAGAATTCAACTCATCGACCGTTCCATAGGCTTCTACTCGAATATCATCCTTTGATACTCTCCCTCCTATAATACTCGTTTCCCCGGTATCACCTGTTTTTGTATAGATACGCATTTTCTACCCCTCTTTCTGTTTTGTCCTTATTTTTTTGCCTAGGCATTTTGCTGCTTCCTATCATTCGATCGCTCACTACTTTAATCGCTCATTTAACCCATACCAAATAACATCTACTCTGTCTGCAGCGGCTGCTATTCGCTGAAAAATCAGCCCTGTGGCATCACGCCACAAGCGATCTCTTCTATCAATCGGAACAATGCCTTTTGTAATATCACTGCCAATTATAAACACGCAGCGATTATTCTCTTCTCTTTCCCATTGAAGCAAAGCTTCCACTAGTTTTTCCATATAATCGATTGTTTGCTCCAATGTTTCTTCCTGCAGACGATTTTTGATCATCCACTCCAGTCCTTCTATTCTATAGAAAGAACCCTTCTCATTATTTGCCATGCTTATTTCCTTTTCATCAAATAGACGGAGAACCTTTCCTTCTGTAAATCCCTGCTCTCTTGCAAATGTTACTGTCCAGCTTTTTTTTCCGTGAAAGCTACCTCCTGTAATAAAGTGCATCTTTCCTTCCTCCTAAAGCTTTCTTTGTTAGACCAAATTAACTCGATTCCTTCACCAGGGGAAATCGCACAATCCCAAAAATCCCTTTTTGTTACACCATATTTACTAAGCAAGTATCGAATGACACCGCCATGTGTAACTACTGCCATTCTATTATTTCGAGTACTCTGTTTAATTAAGTGATTCCAGCCCCTATCCACTCGCTCTACCAACTCTGCAAAAGATTCCCCATTTGTTGGAGCATTAGTAAATGGAGCGTTTAACCATTTGCAATACTCAGGTAACTCTTTTAATTGTTCGTATGTTTTTCCTTCCCAATCCCCAAAATTTATTTCCCGAAAACCAGAAACACTGTACAGAATCTGTTCAGGAAACCAATATGCTGCTGTCTCTTTCGTCCGCAATAAATCACTTGTACTTATCCAGTCATATTTAGACACTGGCCTTCCTTTTTCATAAAGCATATTTCTCCCCTTTTCACTTAACGGAGCATCCGTCCAGCCAATATATGCCTTTCGTTCATTTGCAGCCGTTAGCCCATGACGAAATAATGCAATAACCATAGTGTCGCCCATAGTGCTATTTCCGTCCCTTCTACACTTGCACCTAATAAGTCACCTGTTAATCCACCAAAAGCCTGTTTCATAAATCGGCTAAATAATAGGTAGCAGCCGATGCTTACGGAAAGAAACAAAAAGAATAAAGGCAGCCATTTGGGAAACAGTAACAAGAAAACTAACAAAGCAGCTGCAATATATCCACTATAAAAAAACAGGCGCTGCCCTTGGACAGACTTTTTAAAGTATGCTCCAAGTCCGTCCCTTTTTGCCTCTGGAACAAATAGTAGGCTCCAGCCCATTACTGCTTTAGAAAAGAATGGCAGAAGCATCACAAAAAGATAGGTAAAGTCTTGCATATGTGTCACAATTTCATAGATAAAAAGAAACTTCGTACTCAATAAAAGAATGACAGACAAAACACCAAAGGCACCGACATGAGGATCTTTCATAATTTCTAATCTTTTTTTTGCATCTTGATAAGAAAAATAAGCATCACTTGCATCCATCCAGCCATCTAAATGAAGTCCACCGGTTAATAAAATCGTACTGATCCAGACAATAAAAGCAATGGCGAGAGCTGTAAATGGAGTATATTCATTTAGCAAAAAGAAAATCCCCATATAAATAAAGCCTTGGAAAAGACCTAGCAAAGGGAATGTTTTTATACTTTTCTGCAAAAACTCCCCTTCCATCGGCAGCTCCTTCCTCACTGGAATCGCCGTAAAGAACTGAATATTTACTAGAAAACCAATACACCATTTTTTCATTAGTTATCACCAGCTTGAAGGATATCCAATAGTTTATCCCAATCAAGATGTCTCTTCATCTCATCAGCAAGCGCATCAAAACGTTTATCCTTTTGCTCTCGCATAATCAGTGTTTTTCTTTCTGCCATGCCCTTTTGCAGTCGTATCTGATTTAACCATGTATTACGAAACATATCATTGTAGAAAAGATGATGCATATAGGTTCCTATCAATTTTCCGTCTTCACGATAATACCCCTCATCCCTATTATTAAGGAATAGAAATGGACATCTTTCGGCAGAATCCTCATACTCTGTTTTGCCTAAATGAATCTCATACCCTTCTATTCTTTCTGAAGATAACTTTGTAAAGGGATGATAACTACCTTCCACGCGAATCGTCGCTTTTTTCTGTTCAAAGATTGTCCTTGCAGGGATAAGCCCTAGGCCTTCTATTTCTTCGCCTGCGATTCCAGTATCAGCTCCATATGGATCCATCAAGACAGAACATAACATTTGATAGCCTCCACATAAGCCTATTATTCTGCCGCCTTCTTTATAATAGCGCTTAAGCTGGGCATCTAATCCATTCCTTTTCATTTCTCTTAAATCCTCTATCGTACTCTTGGTACCTGGAATAATGACTGCATCTGGGTTCCCTAAATCTTCCCCTTTATCAATCAGACGGATAGTAACATCTTCCTCTAGGAAAAATGGTTCTATATCCGTAAAGTTAGACATATAACGATTGTTTACTACTGCTAAATCAAGCACTTCTTTTGAAGTTGCTATTCTTTTCTCCCGTATAGATAAGGAGTCCTCCCCTTCAATCATATGGTTATGAATAAAAGGAAGGACTCCGAGAACAGGGATGCCTGTCTTTTCCTTCAGCCATTGCACACCATCTTCAAAAAGAGTGACATCACCGCGAAACTTATTAATAACAATCCCCTTTACCCTGCTCCGTTCCTCTTCTGAAAATAAGGAGAGAGTACCAACAATGCTCGCAAACACACCACCGCGATCAATATCAGCAACAAGAATAACCGGGATATCAGCCATTTCTGCGACCTTCATATTTACAAGCTCTCTATCTTTTAAATTGATTTCTACTGGGCTTCCCGCCCCTTCCATGATTACCATCTCATAGTTCCTTTGCAGATAGTGAAGGCTTTTTTGGATAACACGAATTCCTTCTTCATAAAATCGTTCACGATACCCTCTGCCTGAAAGAGTAGTACTCGCTTCTCCTAGCAGAACAACCTCTGATTGCAAGTCAGATCTTGGCTTTAAGAGAATTGGATTCATCCAAACCGTCGCCTCTATCTTTGCTGCTTCTGCCTGAATCCCTTGTGCTCTACCAATCTCTTTTCCGTCTACGGTGACATAAGAATTATTCGACATATTTTGTGATTTAAATGGTGCTACTTTTATGCCCTCATTTGCTAACATTCTGCATAGAGCAGTAACAATCAGACTTTTCCCAACATCGGATGAAGTTCCCTGTATCATCACACCCTTCATTCTTGTCCTCCCTTCTTTCGTTGTGCGATTCCGTTCTCTACTAAATATGCCTCATATGCATGCTGCACGAGAAAATAATGCAGCCGATTTAAAATCCTGCAATATTTCTGTACAGCTGGATCGAGAGACGGTTCATATGTAACCTCATTACTAACAAGGATAAGATAGCGACAACTTTGGCTTAGCTCTATTAGATCCTTTTTCAGTTTTCCCTCTATCCCTTCCTGTTGTTTATCTTGGAAAAAAAGTTCATTATTGACCAAAACGGTTAAACAATCGAGCAAAATGACATCCTTTTTTGTAAAGACAGCCGCTAATTCCCCAATATCAACTGGCTTTTCATAGGTATTCCATTTCACCTTTTGTGCCTCTCTGTTTTGTTGGTGTCTGATAATTCTCTCTTCCATTTCAGCATCCGTAATGACAGCAGTAGCGATATAATGCAATGTTGCTCTTTCTTCTTGCGCATATCTAATGGCCAATCCCTCAGCAAACGAAGATTTGCCACTTCTCACGCCACCTGTTACAAAGATGAGGGATGATTTTGTTTCCATTTAGTTAACACTCCTCGCAATTGCTGATTCTGTTCTTTGCTTTTAACCGCAAATCGCAGCCATCTTCCTTCTAGACTCGGGTAATTATATGTATGTCTTGCAATGATGCCATTGTTTAGCAGAAAAGTAAGGAATTCCTTTTGATCCGTTAACCTTGGATCTTTTAACAAGTAATAATTAGCAGCAGAGTTGGAGTACACAAAATGTTTATTCTTAAAGAAGGAAAATAGCTTTTTTTTCTCTCCTTCTATATAGCTTTGCGTATTATTTAGAAACTCCTCCTGCTCTATTAATAATTCGCCAGCCTTTAAAGCAATTCCATTTATACTCCATTGTGATTGCAAGTGCTGCAGTTGTGTAATTAGTTCTTCTGATGCGAATACGTAGCCTAGCCGTATTCCTGGTATACTGTACATTTTGGTTAAAGAACGTAAAATAATGAGATTTGGGTAATTTTTCAAGAGCGGAAGCATATCCTCATATCCAACTACAAAATCATAGAAAGCTTCATCTAGAATGACGGAACAATCGTTTTGCATACAAATATCCAATAACTCTTCTACTAAGTTCTTCGGATAAAATATCCCTGTTGGATTATTAGGATTACATAAAAATACAGCATCGACTTGACGAATATCCTTTTCCAATTTAGCGAGAGACAGCTCCCAGCCTGTTTCTTCGGATAAATAATGATGATAGATGTCGCAATTATTAATTCGGCACACTTCTTCATATTCAGAAAAAGCCGGCTGAAGAAGTAATACCTTTTTCCCCGCCAGAATTCTCCCTAATAAGGAAATGATTTCCGCAGCTCCATTTCCAATCAAAAGCTGCTTGGAAGGAATTCCATACTGGTTTGAAATTTTCTCTTTTAGGCGACTTGCAAAAGGATCTGGATAAAGCTGAACGGTCTGAAAGAGGTCAAACCATTTCCTTAATAAAACCGGCGGAGGTCCTAATGGATTAATATTTGCGCTAAAATCAATCGCACCCACAGGCATTTCTAAATTTGTCTTTTCATATATATACTGGGGATTAGCTCCATGCATTGGCCAGTTCAAATCCAATTCCTCCTATAAATAAAAAAAGATAAAAGCAAACAACTGCTTTATTAGCAATTTTAGTGGACTCGATAATATGTTTCGTTCCTAATGGCTGGAGTGCTGTTCCCATTCTAGCCCGATCTGATTTCTGTCCTCGATAATAATTAATCCCACCGAGCTGTATACCCAGGAGAATAGCAGTCACTGCTTCCCCCCAGCCGCTGTTTGGAGACGGATGTTTCTTCGCATCTTGAAATAACAGCTTCCAGGCTTCCTTTTTCGGATGGAAAGGACTACGACTAACCAAAAGCAAAAGCATTGCTGTTATTCGACTCGGCAAGTAGTTAACAATATCATCACATTTTGCTGCATAATACCCGAATTCTCTATATTTATCATTCTTATAACCAACCATACTGTCACATGTATTAATGGCCCTATATACAAGACTGAAAGGAGCACCACCAATAAATGCCCAAAACAGTGGAGCTGTAATGCCATCACTAGTGTTTTCTGCCACAGTCTCTACCGTTGCCCGGACAATTTCTTTTTCCTCTAACTGCCCTGTATCTCTTCCCACAATATAAGAAAGCTTTCTTCTTGCCAGCACTAGATCATTAGCCTGCAATGGTTCATAGACCTCTATCGCAGCATCCTTCAGACTCTTTTGGGCAATGGTTGTGGCGATAAGTAGAGCTTCTATTATTACGCCGATCCACCAATGAAGCTGATAGCTAATATAAACAAGGAAACAGCTAAGCAAAAAGGTAAGCACTAAAACACTCATGAGCATCCATAATCCTTTTAACTGCCGATTGCTCCCCTTATTTAATCTTTGATCTAAATAGGAAATCAACTTTCCCATCCCTTTCACAGGATGTGGCCAGCCTGGAGGATCCCCAATCAACTTATCTAAAATAATCGCAATGGTAATGCTGATTAAATGGCCGATCATTTAGCTGCCAGCCTCCTATCCCTTTTATCTAATGACGTTGTTAAACAGTGATAGACCCCTTCTGCTATACACTTTCCAAGCGCCGTAATCGTACCGGCAAATTCAAGATATGTTCCTACTTGAGTGGCAGCGACCGATATACTATCTGTTGATGTACCTGTTGCAATAGTTCCTGTTTCCATATCCTTTGTTTTCCGATCACGCAAGACGGCTGCTTTTGCTTCGGTAGCAGTAATGGCACTTTGCAAAAAGGCTTGCTCTGATAATTTCCCGTTAACAAAAATCCAAATATTAATCGTCCCTGGATTTAAAGAGGATGAATGCTCGTTCGTCTTAGCTGCATCGACAGCATTTCCTACTCCACCTGTTACCACAATCATGACAGAGAAATCCGCTCGCTCCAATAACTGATAGGTTGCATCTTCTGTATGAACAGCTGTCATCATTCCGACTGTCTCTTGTGGGCTAAAGCCATTTTGAAGCAAATAATTGTCCATGTCTTTCTGGTAATCCTCGCAGCAGTATGTCTTATCTACATGGCGGTTTACAAAGTTTTTATACCAGCCCATCCCGGCACCCGTTACGCCAGATGAAAGCGTGTATAATGGGAAAGGAGCCTTCATTTCTACTCTTTCTGAAGTAATAGTAATTGCCGTTGTATCTATTTGAACTTTCTTTCTCTTTAGCTCTCTTGGCACAAGCGCTATTTGAGAAGCTGGTCTGCTTGGATGAAAAGTACTTTTCACATTTGTCTTATAGATTCTTTTCACTCTTTTTTCTTGCAATACATCAGAAGGAGGGGCATCTACTTCTACTTTTCCATCATGTAATAAAAGGAGTCGATCGCAATATAATCCTGCCAAGTTTAAATCATGAAAAATACAAACAATTGTCAGGCCTTTTTCCCTGCTCCATTCTCTTAAGCTATCCAATAACTCCTTCTGGTAGGATAGATCCAAATGGTTAGTAGGTTCATCTAACAGAAGGATTTCTGGCTCTTGTGCCAGGGCCTGAGCCAAATAAACGCGCTGCTTTTCCCCGCCAGACAATGCATGAATAGACTTGTCTTGATAAACAAAGACCCCCGTTTGTTTCATTACTCGGGTGATCACTTCTTCATCTTTAGAAGTCCAGGATTGAAACAGCCCCGATTGATGTGCATACCTCCCGAGCGATACAATTTCTCGAACAGTATAGGAAAATGATTCATTCACATGCTGAGAAAGCACGGCGACTACCTTTGCTAATTCCTTCGTTTTATACTGGTCAATGGATGTGCCCTTTATCTCCACCTGTCCCACTCGCGGTTTTAAAATACCGCTGATAATTTTCATTAAAGTCGTTTTCCCACTGCCATTTGGCCCAAGGATACCTATCATTTCCCCTTTATTCACAGAAAAAGAAATATCCTCCAAAATTTGTTTTGTTTCATATTGAAAAAAGAGATTTCGTACATTCAGCATTATTTTAAACTCCTCTTCCTTCTTCTCAGTAATAATCCTGCAAACACTGGAGCACCTACTATAGCTGTTATGACCCCTATCGGCAGTTCTGTCGGAGAAATAATCGTCCTAGCCAATAAGTCAGCCAAAATCATAAAACCACTGCCAGCAAAAAGAGAGACTCCCATTAAATGTCTGTGATCAGGACCTACGATAATCCGGACAAAGTGTGGAATCACAAGACCCACAAATCCGATCGTACCAGATACAGCAACAGCCGCACCTGTTAACATGGAGCCAGCCAGCAAAATAACCATTTTTCTTCTCTGTACATGGATCCCTAAATGCTGGGCTCTTTCTTCGCCAAATGCTAAAGCATTTAATTCCTTTCCTTGCGAAAGAAGAAGACCGGAACCAACTACAAAGAAAGGCAGGATAATTTTAATGTATTCCCACCCTCTCATAGAGACACTGCCAAGTAACCAGCCTATAATTTGGCGTAGTTCGTTCCCTGTTAATGCAATCATAAGAGAAATAAATGCACTTAGAAAAGAACCAATAATGATACCCGTTAAAATAATTGTCTCAACCCGCATGGCGGGATCCATTTTTTTTGCAAAAAAAACGACAAATAATATCGTCAGAAAGGAGAATAATACACTCATAAATGGCAAAGTCAATCCGCCAAGAAACGGAATGGTAAAGTGGAAAAATAACGTAATAACGGCTCCAACCGATGCTCCAGATGAAACCCCAAGTGTATATGGGTCTGCCAATGGATTTCTTAATAATCCCTGAAATGCAGCTCCCGCTATGGAAAGACTGGCACCGACCAGTCCTGCCAAAAGCACTCTAGGGAGGCGAATATTTTGAACTATATTAACATGCATGGGATCGACATTCGTTAATATGCTTTCTGGTCCAATGTAGCTTGCTAATATTTTCACTACAGATAAAATAGGGACAGAGATCGTTCCAATGGCTATTCCCATCACAATCGCAAATAGGAGAAAAAAAGCGGCATAAACATAAGCCGCTTTTCTTTTATTTAAAAACATCCGGATACACCGCTTTGGCAACTGCCTCTACTCCTTCAACTAGGCGAGGACCAGAACGAGTTACCATGTCAGAATCTACATCTATTATTTGCTTTTCTTTCACTGCATTTATCTTTTCCCAGCCTTTTCTCGAGCTAATTTGCTCGAGTGGACTTTTTTCTGAGTAGGCACCATAAGTAGTAATAATAACATCCGGATTAGCTCCAATTACTGCCTCTTGATCCACTTGAATCCAACCTTCCTCAGAAATGATGTTATTTGCACGAATAGTGTCTAGCATCTCTTGCATAAATGTCTTTTTACCAGTTGTAAATAAATTTGGTTCCGCGTTTACTTCTATGTAAACTGCCTTTTTATCACTATCGGAAATGGCTACTGCTTTCTCCTTGATAGCACCTAACTTTTCTTTCATATCAGCTACAAGCTTATTTGCCTCTTTCTCTGTTCCAGTAGCTTGTCCAATCATGACCATGCTTTTATAAACATCTTCAAAAGAAGTGGCATCATTCACAACAACAACATCAATGCCTGCATCCCTGATTTGCTGCAAGCCTTCCGTAGAATTATGGGCGCTCGATGCATGTGCTAACACTACATCTGGATTTAGAGAGATTATCTTCTCCACATTAAAATCCATCCCGCCTACCTTCTCTTTTTCCGTCGCTTCTTTTGGATAGTTATCAAAGTCACTAACTCCAACTAACTCCTTTCCCAGCCCAAGCGCAAATACGATTTCCGTATTGCTAGGCATTAAGGAAACTATCTTTTCTGGTTTTTCTTCGATTACTACTTCTTGATCCAATCCATCCTTAATGGTGACAGGAAAGCTAGTCTCTTCTGTAGTAGCTTTTTCTTTATTATGCTTATTTTCCGTCTTCGTTTCTCCACATCCAGCAAGCACTCCAACAACGAGCAGCATCGCTAACAGTATGGAATACAACTTTTTCATCTATGTTCACCTTCCTAAATAATATAGAAAAATAAAAAACATCTCTATCATTGTCTATAGAGATGTTGGGATATCTTCAAAATTATTTTCAAAGTGCTCCACACCTCCCTATCCTCGTAGGTTATTGGTGTATAGAAAATGGCAGGTCTCCTGACTCATGATTTTCGCACATGGAGCCTTCCCATACATCCGTACAGTGGCACTTTTCCATGCTGCAATCATTTACAGTGGCGGGACCGTGTTAGATTCTCACTAACTTCCCTTTTAAGAGACTTCTTGTAAAAAGGGCTTAAGGATTCCTCTTCAACCTTCTCACTAAAAGTCTCACCATCATCTATCTATTTTATTTTTCCGTCTTTTCTGATTATACATTTAACAGATGTGTAAATAAATATATTCCTTTACTAAAGTTTAAAAAAAGGATCGACCGGAACCGCATGGCCCAATGCAATTCCCTGCTCTGATAATATGCAAGTGTAGCTTAATAATTGCACCCCAGCATGTGCAGCTTCTTCCAAGCTTTTTGCGAAAACTGGATCAATTGCAGCTGCTCCTGTCACTATTTCCACGTCTTCTCTTTGCACAACAAATAAAATAGCTGTTTTTATTATTCCTTCACTTGCAATAGCAGTTAATTCTTGCACATGCTTAGAACCCCTTTTAGTAACAGCGTCTGAAAACATGCCAATTCCATCGCTCGCTAAGGTGACACTCTTTACTTCGAGAAGTAGCTGATTGTTTTTCCTATCTTCTAATAAGAAATCCCATCGTGAGCTGCCATACGTATATTCAGACTTAACCCAATGATAAGCAGAAAGCTCCTCTATCATGGCTTTCTTTAACATTAATTCGACTAACTTATTAGGATAGGTAGTATTAATTGACACAAGCAATCCATTTGCTTCCACATACACAGCCGTCCACTTTGTCTTCCGATTAGGATTCATGCTCGGCAGAACATAAATCACAGCCCCTTCAACTAAAAGTTCGATCAGCCGCCCTGGATCTGCCAAATGGACCTTTTCTATTTCTTCTGTTTCCTGATCATAACAATGTAAAATAAACCGATTTGGGCGCTCCACAAACGTCATTTTCTTTAATGCTGCCGGAAAGCTTACCATTATATTTCCACTCATATTTGTCACCAATTAAACGATAGCTAATTGCCATTCTCTTAATTTTTTATCAAAAATAAGTAAAGCATCACTTTTTTGCTTAGCATTCTTCTCATATTCTTCATACATATCGTCCATATTATCAAAATCCCCTAAAACCCAAATTGGAATCTCCAGCTTCAATCGTGTTTGATAGGCTTTTTCAATAGATAAAACCATGCCCTCACTCATATAACGTTTTAACTCTGTTACAATTTCTTTCGGAAGAGGTGGATAAAGCCTTTTCTTTTTAATTCCTAACAGCGCTTTCTCTAATTTAAGTTCTGTCACTTTATTTGCAATAACCTCACAAAATAATTGATAAAAAGACTCCATGTTTTTATAATAAATTTTATTAAACCAGCCATCATCATGAGCTAAATAGGCATATTGGTTGTTCAATTGTTGAAAAAATGGCTTTTTTAAAGGCTCCAGTTTATGTCCTAAATACAAGAGTTCCGCTATCGTTTGCCCTTCTAAAATATCTAATGTTTCCGTCTCATCAAAATCGACCCATACAAAGTCCCCATATCCATAAACATCTTCCATCGATAACGGTGCTAATTTATTGTTTGGAACATATTCGAACTGGGTATGTATATGAAATTCTCCATCTTCAAACTGATGCTTTAACAACAAAATAGAGGCAAGAGTATCAGCAAGGATTCTGTAAAACTCTCTAAACTCTATACCATAAGAAAGCACAAAACGTTCTTTCTCATTTAGATGGATATAAACCACATCTCGAATATCATTATTACCTTTTTTCATCAAGTAAACCTCCAAACATTATTAGCTTGTAAACTTAAAGAGCTTCAGCTTACATTCTTGTTATCGAAATTGTCTTTACTCCATTTTATCGAAATCATGATAAGAAATATTCCCTTATTTTTTATATTATATTTAAAATCCTTGATCTGCTTTTACATACTTTCCATCATACATCTAGTTGTACTTATTGTAACCATTTTAGTTTAACAAAAATAAGGAAAAATAGCTTACATAATCTAAAATTTAGAAAAAAAAGGAAGCGTATACTTGGAATGTGAGAGCGTCTAGGAGAAAGCTAACTTGAATATTCGTTAATATTTGCGGATTGTTGGCATCCATCAGAATTATTTTAGTTAATTTTGTGCTGTTCAAAGGGGGCAGTAATAGTCGTTTTTAGCTAAATAATTGATTTTATCGGCTAATTTGCTTGGTTTCAGCCAGACTTTCAATTTTTCATCCAATCTTGACCACTTACCTTCCCCAAAAAAAATACACCGTACTAGGAAATGGAATAACGCAATTTTCCAAAATCCTAGTAACGGTTGCAATCAAATCCAGCTCAATTTATGGTTGTTTTGCTTAACAATCTTTTTATACTTTTATCCGCTTCTTTTAGCACAATACTTTTATCTATTGTTTTCATGATTTTATTTTCCATTACTATTCTACCGTCTATAATGGTTGTTTCTACATCTGCTCGTGTGGCGGAATAGACAATTCTTGAGATAGGATCCACATCATAGGACGGAAAGGTATGAAAATTTTGCAGGTTTAAAATCGCTAAATCTGCTCGCTTGCCAATTTCCAGACTGCCAATTTCTTTTTCGAGTCCGACTGCTTTTGCTCCACCTAAAGTTGCCATGCGGAACACTGTTCTCGCATCCATCGCTGTTGGTCCATGTATTGGCTTTTGAATAAGTGCAGCCAACCTCATTTCATTAAACATATCCAAGTTATTATTACACGGAGCCCCATCTGCCCCTAAACTGACGGAAACATGATTGCAAGTAAGATGATGTGTGTCAGCTATCCCTGATGCTAGCTTTAAATTAGAGCCGGGACAATGACTAACATGGACACCCTTCTCTTGAATAATCCGCTTTTCTTCTTCATCCAGCCAAATACAATGCGCCAATATCAAGCGGTCATTTGCTAAACCGAGATGATCTAAGTACACCACATTCCTCATACCTGTTTCTTTTTGCACGATTTGAATTTCCCCCTTATTTTCTGAGGCATGGGTGTGCACTTTTACACCATATTTATCTGAAAGAATCTTCACCTCTTTCAATAGCTCTTCCGTACAAGAAACCACAAATCTTGGCGAAAAGGCATATTGAATTCTTCCATTATCAAAGCCATCCCATTTTTCTAATAAATCTACACTCTGTTGAATAGACTCCGCTGTTAATTCCTGCAATGCTAAGGGGACTTCATCCCCTTTATCCATCATTACCTTTCCAGAAACAGCCCGGATTCCGCTTTCTGCAAGTGCGTGAAAAGCATGTTCCGTATGATGAACGGTTTCCATATCAACAATCGTTGTTGTCCCGCTTTCCAGTAGCTCTCCAATACCAAGCATGGCGGAATAATAAATAGATTCCTCGTCATGAGCAGCCTCAAGTGGCCAGATTCTTTGTTTAAGCCAATCCATTAGCTCAAGATCATCCCCTTTTCCGCGAAAAAGTGTCTGGCATAAGTGAATATGAGTCTGAACAAACCCAGGAATTACCGTTCTATTTGTCGCATCAATCATTTTATCTACGTGATTTTTTTTAAGATTCTCCCCTATTTCCTTAATGATATTCCCTTCTATATAAATATCTCCGGTTATAATTTCTTCTGCTTGATTCATTGTTACTATCTGTGCATTTTTGATTAACATATTTCCCATTTAAACTCCCCCATGCTTGTTTAAATTTCCGCATAAACACAAAAAAACTACGAAAAATATGCTAGTTCAAAGCATATTTTTCGTAGCAAGAAATTTACGGTTTCCAGTAGAGACCCTTAACCCAATTATTAAGGATATACGAAAAAAAGGCGCAATAGCAGCAGTTGCCTGCAGTCATGCATGTTATACCCTTATTTTAATCGAGAGGCAATTCTTTTCAAGTTAATTGTCAGAAAACTTAACAATGTTTTTTCAAGGGATCTGTTTTTTCTCAAAATCTCCTTTTTTACAAAGATTTATCCATTTCATTCTTTCACTTAATTACATATAATAAAACAGGGTATATGTCGAATAATAGCCTATAAACATCGGAAGGGAGAGTGAGAAGTATGATACACAAAATGACAGAAAATCAGATCACACTTCACATCATTCAGACACTAAAAGATAATAAAAAATCTGAACTTGAATCCATCGTTGATGAGCTACAACCATATGATATAGCTCAAATTTATGAGAGTCTCCCCGATAAGCACAGGGCTCGTTTTTTGCTTTTCTTAAAAGTCGACTTATTAGCCCATCTCTTGGAGGAATTGGATAAAGAGGAACAGCTGGAAGTTCTAAATACATTAGGAATGGACAAAACAGGGAAGGTTCTAGATTTAATGGACAATGATGACCTAGCTTCCCTTTTAAATGAACTAGCACCAGAAAGAATTAAAGAACTCCTTTCTGGAATGAAAAAAGAAGAATCCATTATTGTCCAAAACTTAATGAACTACCCAGATGAAACCGCTGGACGTCTTATGACCAATCGTTTTGTTTGGATTCGTGATTACTACACTACGCGTGAAGCTGTCGATAAACTAAAATCGTTTGCAGATTTCGCGGAAACTTTAAGCTATTTATACGTCATTGATCAGAATAGAAAATTAGTTGGTGTTGTTTCCTATCGTGATCTTTTGATTGCTGAACCCCAGGACAAAATTCGTGACATTATGTATGAACGGGTTATTAGTGTCACAGTGGATCAGGACCAAGAAGAAGTAGCCCAAACCATCCAAAAATATGATTTCTTAGCCATTCCCGTTGTCAATGAAGAAAACATCTTAATGGGAATTGTTACAGTTGATGATATGATTGATGTCGTTTTTCAAGAAGCAAATGAAGATATCGAAAAGCTTTCTGCTTCAGGTAAATCAATAGACTTTGATACAAAAGCATCTGTTGCAGCTTACAGAAGACTTCCTTGGTTAATCTTGCTGCTTTTTATCGGGGTTGTATCTGGCAGTATTATCAGCAATTATGAGGATGTTCTTACAAAGGTTGTAGCATTATCTTTTTTCATGCCGATGATTTCTGGAATGACTGGGAACACGGGAACACAATCATTAGCCGTTGTCGTTCGTGGACTTATTTCTAATACAATTAATAAAGCAGTTGTAACAAAACTGATTTTCAGGGAATTATTAGTTGGTTTGATCATTGGGATAACCTGCGGTGTTATTATTACGATTATTGCCTATGTCTGGCAAAGCGATCTCATGCTTGGCTTAGTTGTTGGTCTTTCTTTAATTTGCACACTTATCATCGGAACACTATCTGGTACTATTATTCCAATCATTCTTTATAAGTTAAATATTGACCCAGCAGTAGCCTCTGGACCTTTGATTACAACTCTTAATGATATATTTTCGTTATTTATTTACTTCGGAATCGCACAAATTTTCCTTGCCCATTTAATGTGAAAAAAAAGACTGTCTGTCAAAAGGCAGTCTTTTTAAATCCTGTCTATTTTTTCCACCTATCTTTTTTTTTCGATTATGAAAAATAAGGAAACAATTCTGTTTCCATTTCCGTCTATATAAATAGGTAAGAAATTTGAACTAGGGGTTTGCAGAAATGAGAACAAGAAATGTTTTTTCTGAAAGATTTGATTGGACATTATGTCTTTTGCTTATGTTATTTTGTCTAGTTAGCAGTATTGCTATATACAGCGCGAACGCTGCTTACTTACAATCACAAATTATGTGGTATGTTATTGGCGCGGTTGTAATTGCCATTATTATGTATTTTGATAATGAACAGATTCAACAAATGACTTGGATTTTGTATGGAATAGGGGCCGTTTTATTAATCGGTCTTCTAGTTGCTCCAGAAACGGCATTTACTCCACGCAGAGGCGGAGCGCAAAGTTGGTATGTCATTCCCCATATTGGCAGTATTCAACCGTCTGAATATATGAAGGTCTTTTATATTTTAGCGATTGCTAAAGTTATAAATAATCATAATGTCAAAACCATTCATAAATCTCTGCGAACAGATTTTATTTTGATGGGTAAACTGGCGATTGTAGCTGGTGTTCCAATAGCATTAGTCATTTTGCAGGATTTTGGGACTACACTCGTGTTAATGGCTATTTTAATTGGAATGATGCTAGTCTCAGGAATTTCATGGAAACTGCTCATTCCTTTATATGGTGCTGCTGCTGCATTTGGTTCCATTGTTTTATACTTAGCTATCTTCGGAAGAGAACTATTAGAAAAATATCTAGGAGTAGATCCCTATCAATTCGCTCGTGTTAATTCCTGGCTCGACCCTCATAATGCTGGCGATGATGGCTTACAGTTAGTCAAATCACTGATGGCGATAGGCTCTGGGCTTATTGGTGGTAAGGGCTTAGGAAAAGAGGAAGTGTATATTCCCGAAAGACATACAGACTTTATTTTTACGATTATTGGGGAGGAGTATGGATTTATTGGCGGCAGTATTGTCATTATTCTTTATTTTCTTTTAATATTTCACCTAGTTCGAACTGCATTGCAAACAGCCAATCCCTACAGTATTTATATCAGCGTCGGCGTTATTAGTATGATTACATTCCACGTTTTTGAGAATATCGGAATGACTATACAATTATTGCCGATAACAGGGATTCCCCTTCCATTTATAAGTTATGGGGGCAGCTCTCTAATGTGCAATTTGATGGCAATGGGACTCATATTTAGTATTCGTTATCACCATAAATCTTATATGTTTTCTTCTAAATCCCTCTCTTTCTAATTGTAAAGATCAACTAGACTCCGCACCTCGCTGAGTCTTTTTTTATTTTTGTCCATTTGATGAAATCTTTCTCCCTTTTGTTTTCTTTCCTCTGTAATTAGGGTATATATTTAATAGAACAACAAAAACTATAAAGAAATTTTAGCAACAATAAGATGACTATGTTTTCTCTAATTGTAATAAAAACTAAATTAAAATAATTACAAATAAGTATTGATTTTAATTTAGAATTTGTTATAATTAATATATAATCAGTCGAAGGGAGTTTGTTAAACATGGGATTACAAACAAAAGTAGAATTACAAAAAGAACTAAACGTACAAATTGCTAACTGGAGCGTATTATACACAAAACTACATCAACATCATTGGTATGTAAAAGGACCATTTTTCTTCACACTTCATGAAAAATTTGAAGAGTTATATGACGAAGCTGGTGAAGCAGTAGATGAACTTGCAGAGCGCTTGCTTGCTATTGGCGGTAAACCTGTTTCTACATTAAAAGAATTTATCGAAACTTCCACTTTACAAGAAAGTACGGAAAAACGATCTGCAAATGATATGGTGAAATCTTTAGTAGAGGATTATAGCCATATTAATACACAATTAAAAGCACTAGCAGCACATGCAGATGAATTAGAAGATGTGATTACTAATGATTTAGCTATTGATTTAATTGGCAAAATTGAAAAACATTTATGGATGTTAACTGCATATCTTTCTGAATAATATTGGAAAAAATCTACCACTTTTTCGTCTTCCTTGCGAAAAAGTGGTTTTTTAATTTCCATTAAAGCTTCTTCTTCCTATTTATCTCCTGAAAAGCAAAAAAACCATTTTCCTTCTTTTCGATAAAAAAGTATAATGATGGCAAAAGTATGTATTTTCATCCCTAGGAGGATAAACATGAAAAAACAATTTGTTGTGATAGGATTAGGCAGTTTTGGTGGTAGTTTAGTGGAAGAATTTCATAAAATGGGGGCGGAAGTATTAGCCATTGATCAATCTCTCGAGAAAGTGGAAAAATATCGACCTTTCGCTACCCTTTGTGTGCAAATGACAACTCTTACAGAGGCATCACTAACGCAAATCGGTATTCGGAATTTCGATCATGCTTTTGTTTCGTTTGGAGATGACGTCGAGTCTAGCACCCTTACGACCATGCTGTTAAAAGAGATGGGTCTTAGCAAAGTCTGGGTGAAGGCGGCCGATGTCTATCATAAACGCGTTTTAGAAAAAATCGGTGCTGACCGCGTCATTCATCCAGAACAGGATATGGCAAAAAGAATTGCCCACCATGTTGTTTCTGATAGTATGATTGATTATATTGAGCTTTCAAAAGAACACGGAATTGTGGAAATGGTAGCTTCTCCGAAAATACATAATAAGTCGATTTTAGATTTAGATGTCCGTGCTAATTATGGCTGTACTATTATTGGCATCCAACGAGCAGGAGAAACAATTGTCTCTCCATCCGCAAATGAAGTAATCCATCAGGGCGATATTCTCATTATGGTTGGCAGTAATGACTGTTTATATAGATTCGAAGAAAAAGCATTAAGATAATCTTTTAGAAAAAATATAATAGAAATAGACTCTGCATGAGAAGGCTTTCAATACAGTCTTCTCTTTTTTATTGCCCCCCCTCATTCCTTAAACTCCATTTTATCCAACGTTTAATCCTATTCTCACTGGGTATTAAGTAGAATACATTAAGGCTGATTAAAGTTGTTGTTAATAGGAAACATATAAATTTCCTGAGCTCATTGGAACGAATAATTTTACTGATGTAAAAATCAACTTATTCCTATATGAAACAACATTCTTTAAAAATGCCTAATTTAAATCAAGGAGTGAAGAGTATGTACTATAACTGGAATTGGAATTCCTTTTGGGACAAGCTACCTGATTTTATTCTAGCAGTGGTCGTTTTAATTATCGGGTGGATTATTGCAAAAATTATAGAAAAAGCCCTCTATAAAGGACTGCAAAAAACAAATGTAGATGAGAAAATTTTCCCAGACGGAAAACCCAAAAAATATTCATCTGAAAAGATAATTAGTAAGATCGTATTCTATCTATTATTGGTTTTTGTCTTTACCCTATTCTTTAATATACTAAATTTAACGGTAATTACTTCTCCGTTAGTAAATCTGCTTTCCACCATTCTAGGAGCAATTCCAAATATTTTAAAGGCTGCATTAATTCTATTAATTGCCTGGGTAGTTGCTTCCGGATTAAAGTATCTTATTAAAAAGACAGGAAGCACTCTAAAGGTTCATGAGAGATTACAGAAATGGAATCTTGCAGAAAAGAATAACCCACAAAACATGATGGATAAAGTAGCTAACATTGTATTTTATTTAATACTATTGTTATTCTTACCTGCTATCCTAGGTGCCCTTAACTTATATGGTGTTTCTGAACCATTTGCGAATATGCTTCAAAACATGCTTGCTTTCTTACCAAAACTTTTAGCAGCAGCATTAATCGTTTTAGTAGGCTGGTTTGTTGCAAAAATAGTACGTACAATTCTAACAAACTTCCTACAAGCAATCGGCACAGAAGCCTTAGCTAAACGCTTAGGTATTAACAAGCTTCTTGATAATGTAAGCATATCTTCTGTTATCGGGAACATTGTGTTCATTTTCATTCTCATCCCAACTGTTATTTCAGCGCTTGAGAAATTAGACATTCAAGGAATTTCTCAACCAGCTATTAACATGTTAAATGATATTCTAACAATGATTCCTAATATTGCGACAGCCATTATCCTTATCTTAATTGGTATTTGGATAGGCAAATGGGTAAAACAAATGGTTGTTACTTTATTAGTTAAACTAAGCTTAGATACCTATGTAAGAAAAATGGGTATAAACGCTAATACTAGTATTTCCAACATTATTGGGACAATTGTTCAAATTCTGATTGTTTTCTTATTAGCTGTACAAGCTTTAAATATTGTCGGACTTGAATTTTTAGTTACACTTTCTACCGCTGTTATTGCTTACTTACCAATGGTGATTGCTGCTATTGTCATTATTGGCGTCGGCTTATGGCTAGGTTATCTCGTACAGAAACTACTAAGCAGCGTTTTACAAGGCGGTCACTTTAAAGTGTTACCGGTTATCGCTAAATATGCGATTATCACTTTGTCTGTCTTTATGGCACTTGACCAATTAAAAGTAGCTTCTTCTATTGTCAATGCTGCCTTTATCTTAATCCTTGGCGGTCTTGCATTAGCATTTGGTCTTGCCTTTGGACTCGGCGGCAGAGAATTTGCTAAAAAACGTTTAGATAAACTGGATAGAAAAATGGAACAAACTTCTATTCAAAAACCAAATGATGATAATACTTTAAATAGCTAATCAATGTATAAAGGACAGGCGAAAAATTCTCGTCTGTCCTTTTTCTATATAGGTAAGACGATGTATTTTTACAGTATCTTCAAAACGGCTATTGTTATGAAACCCGTTTCATAGTTTAATCTAATTAGGAGAGTATAGACCAGCGTTATATACCAATTTCATTATTCGGTATAGCGTGATGGTTTTGCTCTTACATAAATTATGGTATGTCTGTATCCAACAGTTCATAGCCTTCTACTAGAGTCGAAAGCGGTACAATATCAGCATCTTTTTGATAAAGTGGAATGTACTCCTTTAAAACACTTACTACGGCTGGCCCAGAAACTCCGACATGGCCAATCGCAATAAATTCCTGTTCTGTATCTAGCTTTTTCGCTAATCGACTAGCTTGCTTATTAATATATTGACTTGTATATATATGATCAAAAAAAAGATCATTTTCTAAATAAGGGACATTTAATTCCTCGGCTAATTCCTTTATGACACTATTGCTTGTTGTCTTACTGTCTAAATAATAAAGACTATGGTTTCGACATTCTTCTAGAATAATCTTCATTACTCTTTTATCTTCCGTCGCCTTTGAACCCATATGATGATTCATCCCAACCGCATAAGGAATACTTTCAATCGCATCCTTCACCCGTTTTCTAATTTCTTGATCTGATAAATCTGTTGTAATAGCACCTGGTCCAAGCCAGCTCTTTTTCCCTTTTTTTGGTTCTAGCGGCAGATGAACGATCACTTCATGCCCTTTTTTATGGGCACGAATGGCATCTTCCTTACTTGTAGATAGAAAAGGCATTATTGCAACCGTAATAGGAACAGGTAGATTGAGCATCTCCTCTGTCCCCTTCATATTATTACCAAAATCATCAATGACGATGGCAAGCTCTTTTCTAACTTGATTTTTAGATGGAGCTGCCTCCTGAGCGGAGATTCCTAGCGGAAACGTAAGAAAACAGAAAAAGCATATTATTTTTTTCATGTTATAACCCACCTTGTTTTTCGTTAGTATTTTCTATAACAGGCGGTTACATACAAAAACAGCCCGCTAAAAATTTAGCGAACTGTCTTGTTTCTTTATTTCCGATGCATCTTAAACTCCAAGAATAAATCATTATATTCTGCTAGAGAACGATGACCAAGATTTTCGTATACTTCTAATTTAGATGTCAATTCTTCATCTGGATAGAAACGTTCATCCCCAGTAATATCCTCTGGCAAAAATTTCATTGCCGCCTTGTTAGGAGTAGAATAACCGACATATTCTGTATTTTGAGCAGCATTTTCAGCATCTAGCATAAAATTAATAAATTGATGAGCCCCATCAATATTCTTGGCTGTTTTTGGAATAACCATATTATCGAACCATAGATTAGATCCTTCTTCTGGAACAACATATTCTACATCTTCATTTTCCCACATAATCTCAGCAGCCATTCCAGACCATAACACACCGATTGATGCTTCTTCATTTTCAATGAGCATACGAATTTCATCGCCTACAATTGCCTTTACATTTGGTGTTAAAGTATCCAATTTTTCCTTTGCTTCCCGCAAGTGATCATGATCTTTATCATTTAAAGAGTAATGTAAGCTATTTAAGCTCATCCCCATGATTTCTCGTGCACCATCTATCAGCATAATTTTATTTCTTAAATCCTTATCCCATAAATCATTCCAAGAAGTAATTTTCTTATTATCAAGCATTGCTGGATTATAAACAATTCCTACTGTTCCCCAGAAATAAGGAATTGAATATTTATTGTCTGGATCAAAGGAAAGATCCATAAATCGGCTGTCTATATTTTTCAAGTTAGGAAGCTTCGAATGATCAATCGGAATTAATAAATCTTCTTCCTTCATTTTATCGATCATGTATTCAGAGGGAATCGCAATATCATAGCTTGTTCCTCCCTGCTGAATCTTTGTCATCATTGCCTCATTGGAATCAAAGGTTTCATAAATTATCTTAATCCCTGTCTCCTCTTCAAACTTAGAAATTAAGTCTGCATCAATGTAATCTCCCCAGTTATATACCGTTAATGTCTTACCACTCGTATACCCTCTGCTTGAATTTAATTGATGAACAATAAATAGCAGGATGAAGGCCAGTGCAAAAATAACAATTAATCCACGAATGAGAGACTTCATTTTCTCACCCCCGCTTGTGGAGTTTTATTAACTCGTTGCGTAATGAAATAGTAACCAATGACAAGAAGCAACGTAAATAAGAATAATAAGGTCGATAATGCATTAATATTTAAAGAAATCCCTCGTCGTGCTAAAGAATAAATCTCTACTGATAAGGTGGTAAATCCATTACCTGTTACAAAAAATGTTACAGCAAAGTCATCTAAAGAATAGGTTAATGCCATAAAGAAACCAGCAAATATTCCTGGTGAAATATAAGGAATAATGACTTTTGTCAATACATCCTTCCAGCTTGCTCCAAGATCTAAGGCAGCATCGACCAAAGTCGGACTCATTTCTTCCAGCTTAGGTAAAACCATAATCACAACAATAGGAATCGAAAAAGCTATATGTGACAACAGAACAGAAAAGAATCCTAATTTGATTCCAATGATCGTAAAAAAGATTAAGAAGGAAGCACCAATAATAACATCAGGGCTTACAATAAGCACATTGTTTAAAGACAAAATAGAATTCCTCAAGCCCTTTTTTCTCATTATAGAAATACTAATAGCCCCAAGTACTCCAATGATAGTTGATACTGCTGCAGACAAAAGAGCAATAATAATCGTATTTAACACAATTACGAGCAGTCTTGTATCTTGAAATAACTCCTTATACCAGCCAAGTGTAAAGGAATCAAAATCATGCATGGTTCCCCCGCTATTAAACGAGTAAAAAATCAGATAAAAGATAGGGGCATATAATATGATAAAAACAATGCATAAATACAATACAGACCATTTGGATAGCTTTTTCATCTTATATCCCTCTCTTTCTGTTCCCTGTAAGAACCATGATGATAATCATACTAATAATCAAAAATACAGCTATCGTCGAACCCATTCCCCAATCTTGTGTAATTAGGAAATGCTGTTCAATCGCAGTACCTAATGTGATGACACGGTTACCTGCAATTAAACGAGTGATCATAAATAGGGATAGAGCTGGAATAAATACAGCTTGGCACCCAGACTTTACTCCATTTAATGTTAGAGGAAAGACAATTTTTTTAAATGTCGTCCAAGATGACGCTCCTAAATCCTGAGACGCATCTACTAAGCTAGGATTCATCTTCTCTAATGCATTGAAAATAGGCAGAATCATAAAAGGAATAAAGATATACACACTTACAAATAGAAAGCTGAAGTCTGTAAATAATATTTGTTGTTCACCGATTCCAAGAAAATCGAGCATCTGATTGGCTGCACCATGTGTTCCAAATATCCCTAAGAATGCATATGCCTTTAATAAAAGATTAATCCATGATGGTAAAATAATTAATAATAGCCATAATTGCTTATGCTTCGTTTTAGTTAATAAATACGCAGTCGGATATGCAATAATCAAGGAAAAGAACGTTATTAAAAAAGCATACCAAAAGGAACTTAACGTCATTTTCAAATAAACTGGTGTAAAGAACTTCTGATAATTTTCAAACGTAAATGCCCCTTCAATATCAAAGAAAGAATAATAAACAACAAGTGCAACTGGAGCAATAACAAAAAGTACAATCCATAGATAATAAGGGACCGTATACCATTTAGTACTACTTTTCATTGGCTGCCCCCTCATACGCTTCTAGGCGTTTATCAAACTCTTCTTCTGTTTCCCCAAGGCGCATAACATGAATAGCCTCTGGTTCAAAGTAAAGGCCAATTTCGGTTCCTACCGTTGCTTTCTTTGTAGAATGAACAAGCCATTCATTTCCATCCTCGTCATACCCACAAATCTCGTAATGAACGCCTCTAAATAATTGAGAGTCTACCTTTACCTTTAATTTACCTGCTTCTAAAGAAGTAATTTCTAAATCCTCTGGGCGTATTACTACTTCTACTGCTTCATTATCGTCAAAGCCACCATCTACACAATCAAAAGTTTTACTGCCAAAATGGACAACAAAATCTTTTTTCATTGTTCCTGGTACAATATTGGATTCCCCGATAAAGTCTGCTACAAAACGATTAATTGGTTCATCATAAATATCAGTTGGTGTTCCGCTTTGCTCAATGCGTCCTTTATTTAACACAAAGATTTCATCTGACATGGCCAAAGCTTCTTCCTGATCATGTGTCACAAAGATAAAAGTAATCCCTAATCTTCTCTGTAATTCTCTTAACTCATATTGCATTTCTGTGCGAAGCTTTAAATCAAGTGCAGATAATGGTTCATCGAGAAGAATAATTTCCGGTTCATTTACAATGGCTCTTGCAATTGCAACACGCTGTCTCTGTCCACCAGACATCTCACTGATTTCTCTATTCTCGTAGCCTTCCAAGTTAACAAAACGTAGAGCCTCTTTCACTTTTTCTTCGATTACTTGCTTCTTCCATTTTTTTATACGAAGACCAAAGGCCACATTTTCAAATACATTTAAATGGGGGAATAGCGCATAATCTTGGAAAACGGTATTTACCTGTCTTTTATTTGCAGGTATTTTATTAATCAGCTTACCGTTAAAGTAAATATTTCCTTCTGTCGGTTCCATAAATCCAGCAATTAATCGTAAAACAGTCGTTTTTCCACAGCCAGATGGACCAAGCAGTGTATAAAATTTACCTCGCTCAATTTCAAAGCTTACATTTTCTAAAACAGTTGTATCTTGATCATAACTCTTTGTTACATTTTCAAATTGAATAATATGCTGCTCAGACATAATATCCCCCTCTTCATTGATTTTTCTATTGTTTATGAATTCTTCTTATAAGTAAGAATCTGTGGCTACAAGAATTAATTCCGTTACACCATCTGCTAGATTTATTAATTGATGTTCCTCTGTTGCATGATAGTAAATAGATTCCCCTTTTTTTGCCCGATACTCTTGTCTGCCTAATTTCAGCAGAATTTCGCCTTCTACTACATATGCAAATGTTTCCGATAAAGAAGGTTCAAATATTTTAAATTCTCCATTCTTAGAAAAGAATAGCCGTATTGGTTCCATTTCTTTTTCATTTGATTCAGGAACTAGCCATTGAATCCGATACCCTTTTTCCTCATCAGAAAAATCCGTTATATCATCCTCTGTATAAACCACCTTCTGTTTTCGCTCTTCATCATCGAAGAATTCTTTCGGTGTACATCCTAAAACTTCTAAAATATCAAAAAATGTCTCAATGGAAGGAGAACTTAAATCCCTCTCCAGCTGGGATATATATCCCTTGCTTAAATCAGTTCTCTCACCTAACTCTTCTTGTGTTAATCCTTTTTTCAACCGTAAATTCTTTATTTTTTTTCCGATTTCCATGATTCAACCTACTTTTTGTTTAGAAATAGTAAACTTGAAGGCACAAAAGTTCTGTATAACTAAACTTAAAGTTTACTTATACCCAGTTATTATACATTAATTTCTTTAACTTTCAATCCTTTTTTCGGTCTATGGACTATTTTTCAATAGCATTCATATAAATTATTTCTATAAAGCAAAAATGCCCCATAACAAAATGTTTTAGAAAAGCTCGTAGTGTTTATAAACAAAACACCGTTCTACAAAACATTTTTTATGGGGCAATTACAATCTTTTATTACTCTTCTTTCCCTATCTCTAGTGGTATATACTTTCCGTTATCTATTTTTTCAATTTTTTCAAAATGAATCAGCTTTTTTAAAGATGCATTGCAATATGCAGAAGCATCATAGGAATCTCTACCAACTCTTATTCCAATCTCTGTAGGGCCAATCCCTACTTTTCCCCCTTTTTCCTTATACAAATCACACAGTGCATTATAAATATTTTGATCTTTTTCCGTAATTCGTAGTTTGGAATATTGCTTCAATCTTTATTCCTCCTATTGCTCCCTTTTTAATGCAGCTATTAACAGATTTCTTTTCCCTTACATTACTATTCTTTTCGTGTAAATTTTCCATATATCATATATACTGTCTAAGTCTGCTAATTTAAGCATACTAATCCTTTATAAAAATTACAGGCTTTTATGCTTTTTTTTTCAAAAATAGATAATACGTTTCAAAATCCTAATTGTTAATAGGGCAAAAGGTTCATTTCAATATATTGAACACCTCTTCCTCTTTCCTATTTTTTTGGTAATCAATCCCCTATTGGTAAATGCTGTTTTTTTAACTTTTTTCCCCTTATTCCGGAGAGGCTAATCTCTCATTTTGTTCAAAATAATGAACAAAATAGAAAAAAAGAAAAACCACTTGAATTATTCAAGTGATTTTTCTAGGTAGTATTAATGTTCTCTGTTTAGTTTATGGTGCTTTTTAAACATGAAATGTTCCCCATAAGAAGGAAACAATTTTAACTTTTTTAATTCTTTTGGATGTTTAATCATCATTTCTTTTAATAATTCTTTTGGCTGTTTATTTTCTGTATCAATCCCTAACTCTTTCGCTTTCTTCATAATTTGTGTATCTCTTATCTCATCGGCAATTTGCTTAAAATCTTTTCCTTCCGTTTGGATATTAAGCTTTTTTGCCTCAGTCATAATCATTTTTTCTTGCACTTCTTTGCCTAGTTGCTGTATTGTTTTTTCTTTTGTATCTATCCCCAGCTCTTTTGCCTGTTTCAAAATTTTCGCCTCAAACACTTCTTTCATTAATGTTTTGGCATCTTTCCCCTCTGTGCTAATTCCTAGCGACTTTGCTTCTTCTTTAAGATGAGCAGTATGTACTTCCATCGCTATTTGTTGTAAATCTTTTCCCTCTGTTTTTATTCCTAATTTCTGAGCTTCCTTCTTTATTAATACTTCATGGATTTCTTTTTTTATCGCAGCTGGGTCTTTACCTTCTGGCTTTATTCCCAAACTTTTTGCCATTTCTATTAAAAACTGTTTATCTTCTTGGGTTATCTCTCTTTTTTCTGAAGCTGGAGCTGCACTTACTAAAGAACAAAAGCCGGTTAATGCTATAGTAGTTAGCATTAACAGCATTATTATTTTTTTCATCTAACTCGTCCTTTCCATTTAAATAAGTAATTTTATACCTTCATAGCCTTTCCTCTTCTTTATTTTATATGTAAGATTTTCCTAAAAATAATTTAATTTGCTTTTTCGCATTTCTTCTATTTTTTTTTTTCATATCTAAATAAAGATATATGCTTAACCATTAGACATCTAAAGCTCCTTCTGCTATTTTACATATATACCATATTTGCTGGAGATGAGTTTATTAGATGAGTAAATTTACAAAGGAATATATTATAACCATGGAGGATATTGTGAGAGAAGGCGATCCTATCCTTCGTGAAAAAACAAAGGAAGTATCTATTCCTCCTACTGAAGAGGATATAAAAGAGTTGCAATGCATGCTGCAATATTTGAAAAACAGTCAGGATCCAATCTTGTCAAAAAAATACCAACTACGAGCAGGCGTAGGATTATCGGCAAACCAAATTGGCTTAAATAAACGAATGTTTGCGAGTTATATTAGGCAAGAAAACGGTGAAGCATTGGAATATATGTTAATCAACCCTAAGATCATTAGTCATTCTACTGCCATGACCTATATTCCTGAGAGTGAAGGCTGTCTTTCTATTGATCGATCCATTGTAGGCTATGTTCCTCGCTATCGTAGAATAACGGTTCGAGCATACAATATACATGGAGAAGAAGTAAAAATTAAATTAAAGGATTACGAAGCAATCGTTTTTCAACATGAAATAGATCACTTAAACGGAATACTATTTTATGATCATATCAATAGTAAAAACCCATTTGAGCTTCCTGCCAATGTGGATATTACTCCTTTATATTAAATGACTTTTATTTCTACAGTCTGAATAAAAAAAGCAGATAGCATTTGCTATCCGCTTTTTTATTTATTTTTTATCTTTTTGATCTTTTTGATCTTTTTGATCTTTTTCTAACTTATTATCAATTTTATATTTTGAAGTAGCTTCATTTAACCAAGTACCAGCTTTTTCTTGAACCTTTTGTGCTAATAAGGCTTCTTTAATTTTCGCTTTTGAATCTTCTAATGTTGCTTCTTTTGCTTCTTTTTTACCAGTTACTTTAATAATATGGTATCCAAAATCTGTTTTAACTGGGTCGCTAATTTCATCTACTTTCATTGAGAACGCCGCTTTGTCAAAGGCTTCAACCATTTTTCCTGAAGTAAAGTATCCTAATTCTCCACCTTTATCTTTTGTTTGTGTGTCAGTAGAATATTCTTTAGCTAATTTAGCAAAGTCTTCCCCGTTGTCTAACTTCTTCTTCACTTCTTTTGCCGTTTTTTCATCTTTTACTAAGATATGACTTGCCTCCACTTGCTCTGGAGTGCCAAAACTTGCTTTATTATCTTCAAAGTATGTCTTAATTTCATCATCCGTAATTTCGATAGATGGCTCAAGAATTTTTGTTACTTTTAGATTTTGTTCCACTTGTTCTTTAAATAAATCTTCTGTCATCCCATTTTGAGCTAACAACATATTAAAGGTTTCTTGTCCACCGTACTGTTTAATCATCTTGTCCAATTCTGCTTGGACGTCTTTATCCGTTACTTTCACTTTCGCTTTATCAGCTTCAAGATCTACTACTTTATTAGAGATCATCATATTTAATACAGTTGCGCCATATTGTTTGTTTAGCTCTTTATTTAGTTGCTCTTGTGTAATCTTTTCCTTTTCCACTGTTGCGACTGTTTTACTTCGTTGTGTTAGATAAACTGCTCCTATTATTAACGCTACTAGTACTACCACTAGAATAGGAATAAGAACCTTCTTATTTTTCATATTAAGCTAAAATCCTCTCTGCACAAAATTTTGGATATAATAGGCATACCCCTATTATAACTCTTACACTATATTATCATATAATTATGACGAAATTATTAACAGATTTAAAAAAAATCCATCCTATTACAAAATAAGATGGAATTTTTTCGACAAATTTCGTATGTTTCACATGAAACGTGTCGATTAATTTATCGTATTATTACTTGTTAACGTTAATTCCACTTTTTGAGATTTGCCATCTCTATAAATTTCTAGTTTTACTTTATCACCAATTTTCACTTCTGAATATAGATATTTTCGTAAATCTGTTGAGTTAGCTACTTTTTTCCCATCAATGGCGACAATAACATCCTGAACTTTTAAGCCTGCTTTAGCAGCGGCAGAATTAGCATCAATATTAGTAATCATTACTCCTTTTGACACTTTATTTGGAAGGTCTTCCAAATACATACGAGGGACTTCTTCTAAGCTTGCTAATCCTACTCCAAGATATGGACGTTCTACTTTCCCTTTTTCAATAATTTCATTCACAATTGGGATAAGATCATTACTAGGAATCGCAAAACCTAGCCCTTCTACACCTGAATCACTAATTTTCAAACTATTTATACCAATTACCTCTCCTGATGAGTTGATTAAAGCTCCTCCACTGTTACCAGGATTAATAGCTGCATCGGTTTGAATAACATTAAATTCCCAATCACCAGCAGATGTATTTACTGTAATGCTTCGATCTACAGCACTTACTATACCTTGGGTGACTGTTCGAGACAGCTCTTGCCCAAGTGGATTACCAATAGCCCATACTTGATCGCCAGGTCTCAATGTAGAAGAATCGCCAAAATTGATAATATCAGAAGCATATTTAGCATCAATTCTTACTACCGCTAAATCAGTTAAAGCATCTGCCCCAATTAGCTTAGCCTCCGTTTTATCCCCGTTATAAAGGGAGATTTCTAACGCATTTGCTCCTTCGATTACGTGGTTATTTGTCACTATATATGCATATTGATTATCTTTCTTAAAGATAATACCAGATCCAGACCCAGATTCTACATCACTGGAATTCTGAGAAAATGGATTTGATTGCTTTTGCATGTTTACAATCCCTACAATTGCTTTAGAAGATGACTCCACCATATCCGCAATAGCTATTGTGCCATCACTTGTTTTTGTATTCGATGTTGTATTCGCAGTAATTGCCCCAGTCTGTTTACCTTCCACTTTATTAGATAACTCCTCTACCTGCTTTTCGAGCTTATCATAAGAATCATTATAAAGGTCTGTATGGGGAATTGTGAAAAATGTTAAGGCTGAACCAACAACACCTGCTGCTAACAAGGAAAGAAACCCTTTTGTTTTCGAAGTATCTTTTCGAGCATTTTCTTGTTCTTCTTCTTTATCAAGATGAACTTGCTCTTTTTCAGCAGTATATTCCGCTTCTTCTGGCTTGTTTATTTCATCCTTTTCTACAGGATCTTCTGAAATGACTTGATCTTCCTTCTCTGCTACTAATTCTTCGCCCCCAAGGTTAGTCTCTTCAGCCTCAGGGCGATCTTTCTCCCATTCATTTCGTTTTTCCAAATCACTCATCGCTTGTTCCTCCTATTTCCAATATCAACATTACATTTATTTCAGTTCATTATTTTTCTTTTCATTTCTAATATTTGTTTATACATACATAGTAACCATCATATATGAATAAATTATGAACAAAGTTTGAAAAGACATAGAAGAATTCTAGAACATTTTATTCCATCAGATAACCTATTCGTTACTTTTCTTCTGGAAGAGGGAAGAAAAGAGTGAAGGTAGTGCCTTTTCCTTTTTCGCTCGACACTTTAATATCCCCTTCATGGAACTGAACTAATTGCTTAACAATAGATAAACCAAGTCCAAATTCGCCGTAAGGGTTATTAGTTCTAGAGATATCCGCTTTATAAAACCTTTTCCAAATGTTTTCTATTTCATGAGCATCTATACCAATTCCAGTATCTTTTACCTCTATGATTGTTTTGCTTGCTTCCGTTCGTCCTTTTAACCATATACTTCCGTTCTCGGTAAACTGTATACTGTTTTTCGTGATGTTCATAATGATTTGGATAAGCCGATCATAATCAGCATAAATCACTGCGTCACTATCCACATCAACGTAAATTTTAACACCATTTTCCTCTGCTAAAATAGACAGCTGGTCATCAATTATTTCCAATACTTCTTGGAGGGAAATAAACTCCTTCATTAGGACAATTTGGTTGGAACGTATTTTATCATAATCAAGATTCTCATTTACTAATCGGATAAGCCTTTTTGCCTCATGGCTAATTAATTTCAGACCTTTCTCCCGCTCATTTTCTGGTATCATATTATTGTTTAATCCTTCTATGACACCGCTTATCGTCGTTAAGGGGGTCTTTAATTCATGAGAAACATCTGACATAAATTGGCGTCTCCGATTTTCTAGTGCATCAATTGCTTCCTTCGACTCTCTTAAATTATCTACCATCTGATTAAAATCTTCCCCTAATTCTCCAATCTCATCAAATGTTGAAGAGGAAACTTTCACAGTATAATCTCCTTGTGCAACATGGCTTGTAGCTTCCTGAAGCTTTTTTATCCGATTGACATGTACTCTTGAAAAAATAAAGCTCATTAATAAGGCAATCGCAAAAACTAGAAAAAGAGTATAAAGCAAATAACGATTGATTTCCTGAATCATCTCCTTTGATTCTACAAGAGGAGAAGTTAAAATAATTCCTCCAACCACTACATCATTAACAGAATACGGAATTGCAACTAAAGCTACCTCTTGGTCTCCTCTTTTTGTACTAGGTTTAATAACTGTACTGCGACCATCCTTTATTTCATCCCACTCTGCATGAGTAATATTGATATCCAAATCCTTTCCAAAAGACCAAATACGATTTCTTTGTGTATTGAAGATGCCGATCGTTATCCCAGTGCCTTTTAGTTCTTCAGAATATCGTAATAACGTAGAATAAGTTGCAGCAGACCATAAATCAGCTCCTTGAACGTCCTGGACAATATTATATCCGTATCCCTTTAGTTCTTCTGCCTTCATAGAGAAAACCAATTTCTCAATATAATGTGAAAAAACAAGACTTAATACTAATAGGGCTACAAGAATAACGCTTAAGTGACTGATTAGCTGCTGATAGATGTATTTAATTCTCATGTATTACCACCGCTTCATCAAATTTATATCCTCAATCATATCATATTTATTGCCATTACTAATTAAAGCTACTTTTCTTGGCTTTGGACAATATTGTGGATTTTCGCGAATTATTAATGATTTTTTGCGAATAAGTCACATATTTTCGCGAATAAAATCTCCGCCAGAAAAGTTAAAAACATATAAAAAGGCCATTTAAAAGATATCTCCTTTAAATGACCACCGTTATTGACTTATTTCTCGTGAAAAACTTTTTCTGCAAGGAGAAGTCCACCTGTAATTCCAGCATTATCTCCTAAACCTGGTCTAACAATATATTCATTCATTTTATCCTGCACCTCCGGGTAGGAAACATACCCGTTTAAGAGCTCGGTCAAATAGCGATGGACATGTGTTAATACATGCTCCTGATTCATAACGCCGCCGCCAAGGATGATTTTTTTAGGTGAGAGAATGAGAATGTATTGCATAAGAGCTTGCGCAATATAATAGCCTTCCATCTCCCAGACTTCCTCTTTATCACTTAAATGAAAAGCCTTCTCGCCCCAGCGTTCTTCAATTGCCGGCCCAGCCGCTAATCCTTCTAAGCAATCTGCATGGTATGGGCATCTGCCTTTATAGCTATCTTTGGGATGTCTTCTTACTAAAATATGGCCCATTTCTGGGTGCGTTAATCCTTGCAGCAATTCCCCATTAATATACGCCCCAGCGCCAATCCCTGTACCAATCGTTATATATAAACAATTATCCACACCTTTAGCAGCGCCTAGCTTTGCTTCTCCTAGTGCGGCAACATTTACATCTGTATTAAAACCAGTTGGAACAGAAAATTCATCTTCTATTGTTTTAAGTAATGGATAGTCCTTCCATGCAAGCTTTGGCGTCGTTGTTATATTTCCATATGTAGCATTGTTTTTATCAACATCAATAGGACCAAACGAGCCGATTCCAATTGCGTCAACGGAAAACTTTTTAAAGAAAGCAATAACCTCTGGCATCGTTTCTTCCGGTGTTGTTGTTGGAATAGATATTCTTTCTTGGATATTTCCTTTTGCATCCCCTACTGCACAGACAAATTTTGTTCCACCAGCTTCAATAGCGCCGTATAGTGACATGGTTTCTCTCTCCTTATAAATGGTTTTGTATACTTACTGTTTTGTGTCAGCCGGAAAAACTATTCCCGTTTGTCTTCTTACCTCATCCATTACTTCCATTACCGCTAAAGAAATATCAAAAGAGTTAATAGAGGATTCGGTTTTTCCTGCCTTAATCAATTCTATAAATTCCTGCGCCTCATAAAACATCGAAGCTTCCTTTTGAGGAAGAGTAAGATTCTCCCCTTCTCCATTCCTTGGAATAAACTCTACTTTTGTAGGAGTGTTCATTTGATTGATTATTAGATTGCCATCTTCTCCTTGGATTTCAGACGGAATATGAGAGTTGGTTATTTTCGAATATATGAGAATGACATCCATATCTGGATACGCTAGAATAATGCTTCCCTCGCCGTCAACACCTGATTCCAATAAGAAACTATTAGCCTTAACTTTCTCCGGTTTTCCAAAAAGAAGTACCATAGGGTAAAGACAATAAACACCAATATCCATTAATGCTCCATTTGACAGCTCCGGCTTGAATGCATTTAATACCGTTCCTTGCTTATAAGCATCATACCGCGAAGAATACTGACAATAGCTTACAAATGCACGTCTGATTTTTCCAAGTTTATGTAAATTTTCTTGAACAACTTTAAAATTAGGAAGAAATGTTGATTTGAGTGCCTCCATTAAAAGAACTTCATTTTCCTTGGCAGCAGTAATCATTTCTTTCACTTCTGCTGTATTAGAAGCCATCGCTTTTTCTGTTAAAACATGCTTTTTATTTTTCAAAAATAGGATTGCCTGTTGCGCATGATAAGCATTAGGGCTTGCAATATATACAGCATCGATTTTATCGCTCTTTGCCATTTCTTCTAAATTAGTAAAAGTATGTTCCACATTAAATTTATCAGCAAACGCTTTCGCTTTGTCCGCTGTTCTTGAGTACACGGCATTTAATTGAAAATCTTCTATTTCACCAGCTGCCTTTATAAAAGATTCTGTAATCCAATTGGTTCCGATAACTCCAAATTTAATCGTCATCCAAAGTCCTCCTCATTCGATGAATATTCCCTGCTTCCCTTTTATTTTGGAGGGAAGTCCTAAAAAAAGCAACTATCTACTAGAATTTTTATCTTTTAAAAAGTGTCTATTTTTTTTCACAAAAAAATCCAACAAGTAGTTTCTACTCATTGGATTCTATACGAAGCATTATTTGGAAATGGCTTCTGAAATTTCTTTGACCATTTCACTTGTTGACAGAAGACCGCCTCCTGATAGATACCAGTAGCTAGGGTCTAAATAAACAATATGATCATTTTTAGCTGCAGCAATTCCCTTTACAAGTTTATTATCAAGGACCTTCTCAGCAGAAGACTCCCCACCAACAACTGCTCCTCTATCTACAACAAATAAATAGGCCGGATTTTTTTCTGCTACATATTCAAAAGTAACCTTTTGTCCATGTGTGGAAGCTTCAATATTTTCATCTGCCGGTGCTAACCCAAATACATCATGAATAATGCCAAAACGAGAATTTTTCCCATATGCACTTATGCTTCCATCATTCACCAATAAGATTAAAGATTTGCCATCTACTGCTTTTGCCTTTTCGTTAAGTGCAGCAATGTCTTCATCTATTTTTGCTAATTCTTTGCTAACCTCTTGTTTCTTCTCAAAAATCTCTCCAATAATATTCATATTATGCTTAAAGGAATTCATATAGTCTGTTGTGTCAACACCAAGATATACAGTTGGGGCAATTTTTTTCAATTCTTCATACGCAGCTGACTGTCTTCCAGAAATAAAGATTACATCAGGTTCTAATTCGCTAATTGCTTCGAAATCTGGCTCTTTTAAACTACCTACATTTGTATATTTTGAATCTTCATATTTAGAAAGATATGGTGGAATATTAGCCTGTGGAACCCCAGCTACTTCTATTCCTAATTTGTCTAATGTATCTAAAACACCAAAATCAAAAGCAACAACTGTTTTAGGGTTTACTTTAACTGTATCTTCTCCTAATTCGTGTGTTACTTTAATTTTTGCTGATTTCTCGCTACCTTTATTTGTATCGGCATTCGATTTTTCTGTATTTCCACATGCAGCTAACACTGCAAGAATGCATGTTAATAATAATAGGGAAAGCTTTTTCTTCATCTTCTAAACACCTCTAAATTTAATATATATAAATTAAATTGAATACATTGCATTTAAAGACAGAATACCCTATGATAAGGTATTATTAGCCGTTTTCCTTCCTCATTTTCCTAGAATGATTTAGGATTTTGCTAATATCTAATGGTAGTGTTATTATGGTTTTCTTCTGGCGAAGGGACTTATTTTTAAGTCAGCCATAATTACACTGCCCCCTTTCTATTTTTCTTCCACCATTAGCTTCTTTCTACAATGAATCAATTATTTATCCATAATTAGCTTTCATTTTTCATGCGAAATAAACACATATTCTTTGATTGTTTATTTCTTCAATTTGCATATCCATTTCATAAATGTCTTTCAATACTTTTTGATTAATGATTTCTTTTGCTGGTCCATCATTTATGATTTTTCCATTCTTTAATGCTACGATATTATCGGAATAAACAGAGGCAAAATTGATATCATGGATTACGATTACTACTGTTTTCCCCAGCTCTTCTACTAATCTTCTTAAAACCTTCATTATTTGCACAGAATGCTTCATATCTAAATTATTTAACGGCTCATCCAAGAGGATATATTCTGTATCTTGAGCAATTACCATCGCAATATAAGCTCTTTGCTTTTGTCCTCCACTTAGTTGATCTATGTATTTATGCTGCATATCTTCTAATTCCATATATTTAATAGCTTCGTCTACCATTTTCTCATCAAGGTCATTTAATTTCCCTTGTGAATACGGAAACCGGCCAAAGCTGACAAGTTCTCTTACAGTTAAGCGGAGGTTTATATGGTTCGCCTGTTTTAAAATAGCAATTTTCTTGGCGAGATCATTGCTCTTCGATTTATCAATATGCTGTCCATCAATAAAGACATCTCCACTGTCTGCTTTCGTTAAGCGACTTATTACTGAAAGCAGTGTACTTTTCCCTGCTCCATTTGGTCCAATAAAGGAAGTAATTTTCCCTTTCTCTACTGAAAGAGAAACATTATCAAGCACTTTTTTGCTCCCATATTGTTTAGTAATATTCTTTACTTCTACCATGCTTTTCTCTCCTTTAGTAATAGATAGATAAAGTACACTCCACCTACAAAGTTAATTATCACACTGATTGTCGTTGAAAAAGTAAAGACACGTTCTACAATCAGCAACCCACCAACTAAAGAAATAATGCTCAACAAAATAGATCCAGTAATTAAAGTTCGGTGTTTATATGTTTTTAGAAATTCACGAGCTAAATTGACAACCAATAATCCAAGAAAGGTAATGGGTCCCACTAAGGCAGTGGAAACAGACACTAGGATCGACACCACAATTAGCATGCTGCGCACTACTTTTTCATAATCAATTCCTAAATTAATGGCTTGGTCTCTTCCTAATGACATGACATCAAAGAATTTACTATATCTCGTAACATATATAGATACTATAGCAACGATAATAATACTGATTATTAAAATATTTGTGTTTACATTATTAAAACTTGCAAACATTTTATCCTGGATAATAAGGAACTCATTGGGATCAATTAACACCTGCATAAAGGAAGAGAGACTAGAGAAAAAGCTTCCTAATACAATTCCAATCAGCAGCAATAATAAGATGTTTTGATCTTCTCTCCTAAAGAATAGCTTATAAAGAATACTTGAGAAAAAAACCATTAAAGCGACAGATAACAAAAAATTAATATTGCTATTCATCACAGTCATTGTACTTGAACCAAAAACGAAAACCACAACAGTTTGAATGAATAAATAAAGGGAATCTAGTCCTAAAATACTTGGTGTTAAAATACGATTATTAGTGATCGTCTGAAATACCATCGAAGTAAAGGCAATACAGCCACCTGTTAGAAGAATCGCGATGATTTTTATGGCTCTACGTGGAATCACATATTCCCAGTTATTACTACTGACCTTTATTAACATAAATATAGAAATTAATAATACTGCCAGTATAGCTAGTATTATAAGTTTTACTCTAGGTTGCATCATAAGACTTTCTCCTTACTAGTAAATACAAGAATCCCCCACTTCCGATGACTCCCACCATCACACCGATCGATATCTCATACGGATAAATAATCACTCTTCCAAGAATATCACAGAATAATACAAAGACTGCTCCTAATAATGCTGTATGGGTCAAGCTATTTTTCAAATTATCTCCTCTGTATAACGAAACGATATTGGGAATGATTAGACCTAGAAAAGGAATCATTCCTACTGTCAGCAATACAACAGAAGAAACTAACGCTACGATAATTAACCCTATATTCACTACTCTTTTGTGATTGAGACCAAGATTAGTAGAAAAATCCTCACCCAATCCAGCAATTGTAAATTTATTTGCATATAAGTATGCAACAATAACCATCGGAATACTTATGTAAAGAAGTTCATAACGCCCTTCCATGATTAAAGAAAAATCACCTTGTAACCATGAAGACATATTTTGAATCAAATCATATTTCATTGCAAAAAAAGTGGTAATCGAGCTAACAATATTCCCTAGCATTAAACCAATCAATGGAATAAAGATAGCATCTTTAAATTTAATCATATTAAGTATTCGCATAAACAAAAAGGTTCCTCCGAGTGCAAATACAAAAGCGATTAACATTTTAATAATCGGGCTCTCGCCTGTAAAAAGCATTAAAGCTACTAATATCCCAAGTCTCGCCCAGTCCATTGTTCCAGCAGTTGTAGGAGAAACAAATTTATTCCTCGATATCTGCTGCATGATAAGGCCACAAATACTTAGACTAACACCAGCTATAATAATACTGACTAAGCGAGGAAATCTGCTAATCAAGAGAATTTCTCTCTGATCTGCTGTTAAATGAAAAATATTTTGTGGATGAATATCAATTACTCCTACAAATAGGGAGATGATAGATAAAACTATTAACATTATAGTTAAGTGTCTAATTTTCATAGTGCCAATGAGTAATATTACTCGTTCCCCTCACTCCCAACTTCATCGCAAATGATTTTCATTATCATTTAGATTATTTCTTTATTTTATCATCTTTTTCTAGCCCGTCAATGCTTTTTAAAAGACCAAATGTAATTATCACAACATTTCAAAAATAATAATCCCTATTACCTAGTTATTTAGTCTTTTATATACAAAAGAAAAAGCCTCCAAATGGAGGCTTTTTTCTCACTTTATTAGTAATGTACGTGTCCTGATGTCATTACCCAAATTGTTCCTCCGGCAACGACAATTGCGCAGAAGAAAGCATAAATGATATTAATAGTCTGTACTTGCCCTTCTCCTTCTGTAAGATGCATAAACATAAACAGTTGAAGAATTGCTTGAATAACAGCTAATGCTCCGATAATCCACATTACAGTAACCATTGGAAGATCTGTATATAACTTAGCCCCTACAGCTGCGAAGGTAAGTAATAAAGAAACAATAAAACCTGCAATATGACTAATTGGAAATTTTTCATTTTCATGATTTTTTGCCATCTTTTATTACCCTCCCATTCTAGCAAGATAAACGAATGTGAAGATGAAAATCCACACAACGTCTAAGAAATGCCAGTATAAACTTATAATAAATGTCTTACGAGCAGTTGTTGGTGTTAAGCCATGTTTAAGCAATTGAATAATAATCAATATCGCCCAACCTATACCTAAGGATACGTGCAATCCATGTGTTCCTAGCAATACAAAGAAGGAAGAAAGGAAGGCACTTGTCTGCATTGTCGCTCCTTCATGTACATAATGAATAAATTCATTTACTTCCACAAAGACGAAGCCTGCACCCAATGCTAAAGTAATAATTAACCATGTTAATAATCCTTTTAAATTTTGGCGACGCATATACCAGATAGCGATCCCACAAGTGAAACTACTTGTTAATAGTAAAAGTGTTTCAATCATTACATCTTTTAATTTAAATAATTCAGCTGGAGTAGGTCCGCCTGCAAAGTTATCCTTTAAAGATCCATAGGCTGCAAATAAGGTAGCGAATAATACAACCTCCGCACCAAGGAAAATCCAGAAGCCTAGAATATTTAAACGACTTTGCTCTGTTTGATATTCTAGTGGTAAGGACTTATCGACTTTTGCCATTATTTCTCACCTCTCCATGCACGTTCCGTTTTCTTAATAACATCCAGTTTAATATGATAACCTTCGTTATAATCAAAGGAACGAATGATTAAGCCAACAAAAATACCTAAGCTACAAATTGCAGCTGGAATAAACCATTCAAATATTAGGAAGAAACCGACGATACCAAATACAACACACATATAGAATGGAAGTCCAGAGTTGCTTGGCATGTGTATTTCTTCTAGTTCTTCTTCTTTTAATACTAAGCCTTCATTATTTTTCTTCATATACCAGAACGCATCTAATGCTTTTACTTCTGGAGTAATTGCAAAGTTATATGGCTGAACTGGTGAAGCTGTATGCCATTCTAGCGTTCTTGCATCCCATGGATCTGTAGAAATCTTTCTATCTGCATAACGAGTACTATAGTAGATGTTATAAACTAGTACGGCAAATCCAGCAGCAAGAATAAGGGATCCGATTGCTGATAACATGAACAATGGTGCAAATCCAGATTCCGCTGAGAAAGTATAAGAACGTCTTACTGCTCCTTTTAAGCCTAAGAAGAACATAGGCATAAAGGTTACATTAAAACCAATATTAAACAACCAGAAATGCCATTTTCCTAAACGTTCGTTTAATGCATAACCAAACATTTTTGGCCACCAGTAATAGAAACCAGCAAATACTGCATATACAACACCTGGTATTAATACATAGTGGAAATGAGCTACTAAGAATAAAGTATTATGATATTGATAGTCTGCTGCAGCCATTGCAAGCATAACTCCCGTTACCCCACCAATTGTAAAAGTCGGAATAAATGCAAGCGCCCATAGCATTGCCGTTGTAAATTGGATACGTCCTTTTCTCATAGTAAACAACCAGTTGAAAATCTTAACCCCAGTTGGAACTGCGATTAACATAGTTGTGATTGAGAATACAGAGTTTACAACTGGTCCAGATCCCATTGTATAGAAATGGTGAACCCAAACAAGGAAACTCAATAACGCAATACCGACAATAGAAATAATCATTGAATTATAACCATATAGGCGTTTTTTCGAGAATGTAGCAATAACTTCAGAGAACATTCCAAATGCAGGCAAGATAACAATATATACCTCTGGATGTCCCCATAACCAGAATAGGTTATTCCATAACATCGCATTTCCTCCACCAGAAATCGTGAAGAAATGAGTTCCGAATAAACGGTCAAATGTCATTAATGCTAATGCAACAGTTAAAATAGGGAATGCAAACACAATAATTACGTTTGTAATTAATGAAGTCCAAGTAAACATTGGCATTTTCATTAAAGTCATCCCTTTAGCACGCATTTTCAGGATTGTCACAATAAAGTTAATACCTGTCATTAACGTACCAATACCTGCGATTTGCAGTCCAATTGCATAGAAGTTGTTTCCAACTCCTGGTGTGAATTCTTTCCCCGCTAGAGGGAAATAGGATGTCCATCCTGCATCAGGAGAACCACCAATTACGAAAGAGATATTGAATAGCATTGCTCCACTGAATGTTAACCAGAAGCTTAATGCATTCAATTGTGGGAACGCAACATCACGTGCACCAATTTGCAATGGAATAACTACGTTCATTAATCCAATCAATGCTGGCATCGCCATAAAAAGAATCATGATAACACCATGCGTTGTAAATACTTCATTATAATGCTGTGGATCTAAAAATTTCATTTCAGGAGCTGCTGTTTGATATTTCATCATCAAACCGTCTACTCCACCACGGAAGAACATTAATACGGCAACAATAATATACATGATACCGATTTTTTTGTGATCAACCGTTGTTATCCATTCATCCCATAAATATTGCCACTTCTTAAAATAAGTAACACCTACTACTATAGCAAGCATTGTTAGAATAATACCTATTTGAGCAGACAATATTAGGGGATCACCAGTAATAACAATGTCATCCCACTTAATGTGCATCCTTTTCACCTCCGTCAGACTCTTGATTCTTTTCAAAAGTTCTACCTGGATATCCATGAACTCGATATAACTCAGGGTTTAAATAATAGTTTGAGTCTCCACCTTTACCGTGGTCAATCCACTCTAAATGTGTATTAGAGAAAGTCATACGGCCTAAATGTGTAGGCTTGATAATTTCTCTGTATTTCTCCTCTGTTAACTTAGGGGCAGTTTCTTTTACTTCATCTACCCATTTATCATAATCCTCTACAGATTTTGCTTCGACATCAAACTTCATCTCCGCATAACCTTTACCGTTAAAGCTTGTATTTTGTCCTTCATAGTTACCTGGGTTATCTGCTACCACATAGAGATCTGTTTCAGCACCATACATCGTATACTTTTGACCAGCTAAAGCAGGGATCCAAAATGATTGCATCGTACCAGCAGAAGTTAATTTAAACTCAACAGGTACACCTGCAGGGATATTTACATAATTAACTGTTTCAATCCCCTCTTCTGGATAACTAAAAATCCATTTCCAATCTGCAGAAGTAACGTTAATCACTACTGGATCACGATCTTTATAATCTTTTGGCACATCTTCTAAAGCAAAGATTGTTTTTACAGTTGGAACCGTTAATGCAATGATTATTAAGAACGGTATTACAGTCCAAACAATTTCAAGCTTTGTGCTTCCATGTTCTTCTGGCTCATAATCCGCATTTTCTTTTGTTGCACGATATTTCCAAACTATGTAGCCAAATAGTGCAAAAACTACTAGACAAACAAAAGCCATTAATACAATTGACCAGTTAATCAAGTCCGTAATACTTCTAGCAACAGGACCTTGGGGGTCAAATACTACCATGGATTCACAGCCACTTAAAATGAATAATGGTACAATTGCTAAAAGCGAAACTAAAACTCCCTTTTTCATTTGTACAGCTCCTTCCATATAAGTTAAAATGTTAAATTATTCACAGAATGTTCGATTTTTAGACACAGAACATTCATATTACAGAGGTAAAATAGGAATTATTACTACCTGTATGATGATATCATATCTTGAACCTATTATATGTGACAAAAAACGTAAGTATAATTTTACCAATTATCACATTTTCTATCCCTAGATTTTCCTATATTCAAGATTTTATCAACCTTTTTATTATAGCAGATACCATTTTTAAAATCCACGTCCATAATTATGTCACAAACTTTTTTACAAATTAGATTATTTCTGCATACTCTCTTTTAAAAACGCTTACATCAATTATAATTTATACTGGTTGCTTTTTCCATCATTTTGTTCGTGTTTTCCTTCTATAAATAGACATTCCTCCTTTTATATAGTCTGTTATATTTATCACAGACTATATATAATTAAACCTCATTCTCTTTCCTAATTCTAACCATTATTTATCTCCAGTTATACAAAATATCAGAAACAACTCTTCTCTTCTTACTGCTATAAAAAAAAGATAGAAATTTATACTGATACTAATAGCAGCTGCCACTAGTATCGGTACCTACTTCTATCTTTTGAAACGATTAATTTCCTAGTATTTCTTGTAATTTTCCTTTTACCTTTTCATTTACCTTTTTTGCATCTTCTTTAATCTCGTCTACTACTTTGCTCCATTTGGAAGAATTTTCTTTTATAGTCGTTTCTAATTCCTCCGCTTTCTCTTTAATTACCTTTTTTGTTTTTTCTACTTTTTTATTTACATTTTTATTATCCTTATTTGCAAGTCTATCACTGACGGATTGGACCTGAAAATTCTCTGGCTCGACATATTGTACGGCTTGATCCATAATTGTTTTAAAAATTGGTATGACATCACCTGAACTTTTACTTGGCAGATAATGCATCTTATCTGTTTTATCATATCCTAGCCACATCGACCCAACTAGATTAGGCGTATACCCTACAAACCATTGATCCTTTGTGCCAGAAATACTCGAATCCTCTAATTGAGTGGAGCCTGTTTTTCCGGCAAGTTGAAATCCTGTTATTTTTGCTCCTTGGCCTGTTCCTGATTTAATAACATCCAATAACATGGAGGTCATGTCATTTGTCACCGATTTGGAAGTAACTCTTGTCGACTTTGGCTCATATTCAGCCACAACGTTGCCTGTCGGTCCGACAATTTTTGTAATCAAATGACTTTCCATTCGGACTCCCTCATTAGGAAATGTAGAATAAGCGCTCGCCATTTGCAATGGTGAAACACCACTGTACATCCCGCCTAAAGCTATCCCAAGATATTCATCCTCTTTTTCATATGGAATGCCGAAGCGATCAAGGGATTTAAGACCATTTTCCAAACCAATTTTATCTAGCAGCCAGACTGCTGGCACATTTAAAGAGTCTTCTAATGCTTCATACATCGGAACTTCGCCTTTATAAGACTTAGTGAAGTTTTTCGGTTCATAATCACCCTTTTTGAAAGGCTTATCTTCAAGCATAGAGTCAATTTTATATCCTTTTTCTAAAGCAGGTGTATAAACAGCAAGTGGCTTCATCGTGGATCCTGGCTGTACTTTAATTTGAGTAGCTCGGTTAAATCCTCTGAAAACTTGCTCTCCTCTTCCTCCTACTAATCCTCTCACTCCCCCAGTTTCCGGATCAAGTAAAACCGCTCCGCCTTGCACTAATGTACCATCAGAACTTCTAGGAAACAGGGAATCTCTTGCAAAAGTTTTTTCTAAGGTAGATTGAAGATTTTGATCCATCTCTGTATAAATCTTATATCCTCTTTTTAAAATTTCTTCTTGTGTAAGTCCATACTTGCTGATTGCTTCATCAATCACCGCGTCCACAAAGTAAGGATAATCTCTTTCAATAAAAGATCCTCCCCCATTTTCTAATACAATTTTTTCGTTTACTGCTTGCTGGTACTGCTCTTCTGTAATTTTTTTTAATTCTACCATTTTCTTTAGAACAAGGTTGCGGCGATTTATAGCACCATCATAATTGTTATAAGGATCTAATGCAGATGGAGCTTGCACTATTCCTGCTAGCAATGCAGCCTCACTAATAGATACATCCTTAATATCTTTATTAAAATATTTCAAGGATGCTTGGCTGATACCCCAGGCACCACTACCAAAATAAACGTGATTCAAATACATTTGTAGAATTTCATCTTTTTTATAATGCTTCTCTATTTCTACAGCAAGAAATAGTTCCTCTGCTTTTCGCTTATAGGTCTGTTCGGAAGTTAACAAAGCATTTTTTGTTAATTGCTGGGTAATCGTACTTCCTCCACCAGTAATTCTCCCTGCAAAAATGTTCTTAAAAAACGCACGGCTGATCCCTTTAATATCAAACCCATTATGTTGATAGAAACGTTCATCTTCAATAGAAACAACTGCGTCTGGAACATATTTCGGGACATCCTTTAATTCAATGCCTTCTGTTCTTTCCGTTCTTATTCGAGTTGCTTCATCTCCATCTTTATCATAAATAATGGTCGCCTGACTTAAACCAGCCTTTAATGAACTAACATTTGCTTGTGTTGCTAGGTACGTAAAATATAATATCGCTAATAAAACAAATAATAACAAAGCCAACAGTATAATTTGGGTAAGGTGTCTCTTTTTCCAGAAACGTCGAAACCCTTCCCAATATGGTTTTAATCGATCCATCTATTACCTATCCTTTACTTTTACTCATAGAATAAATGCTTCTTCTTTTTTTCTATCTAATCATTAGACGGTTATTTTCTCTTATATGTTGCAACTATCTATGAAAACTATATTCTCTTTCTTTCTAAATTACAAGAAGGGATCTCTATCTAATATTACCAAATTTAACTAGAAGAGGGGTTATTGTTTATCCATTTGATTTCTTGGGAAAAGAATAAGTAAAGGCTAAAAGGATGTGAGAGATAATGAAAAAAATGTTCAGACGAATCATTACGTGGGGACCTATCATTTATCCCTTCGCCAAAAAAATGTGGGACAAGCGCAAACAGTCAAAGGCAACCTCAGCATTAGCAACACGCTCTAAGAGTTTCTAATTACTCTTGAAATAAAAAATCCAATGGGCTTTGAGACCTCATTGGATTTTTTATTTATGCATTTATTTTGTTATAAGTAAGCACTACTTCTTTCACTAAAGCATGATCTTCACTTAAACCAGAAACTTCACTAAAAGCAGCTTGAACTCCTTTTGCATCTATTAAGTTCTTTAATTCCACAGACTCTTGATCTTCTGCTGTATAAAAGTGAAGAGCCGATGCCATTACTTCTACTAAATAAGACGGAATTTCTTTAAACTCATTATAGTATGCTAGTGCTGGAGCAACTAATCGATCATTCCCGCCCAATTTTCGAAGCGGTGATCTACCAACTCGTTTTACATCGTCTACAATATAAACATTCGCAAAGCGGCCTAAAATTTTGTCGATATATTTTTGATGATCTGCTGCATTAAAACCATATTTTGCTACTAATACTTTTCCTGTTTCTTGTAAAACATGAAGCACCTTTTCTTTCACATCTTCATGTTGAATTGTTTCAGAAATGGTTTCATAGTTCTTTCTATTGCCTAAATAGGCTGTTGCTGCATGGCCAGTATTTACAGTAAATAACTTTCTTTCGATATATGCCTGTAAATTACTTACGAAATGTGCCTCTGCAATTTCAGGTTTTGGTCCTTTAATTGCCGTTTCATCTACAACCCACTCATGGAAAGGTTCTACTAGAACATCTAATAAGTTTTCATTCTTCTGGTTTGGCACAATTCTATCCACAGCTGAGTCAGGGAAACCAACGTATTCCTCTGTCCATGCTGCTTCCTCTTCATTTAAATGCTCTAACACAAACTGTTTAAGGGCACTACTACCACCAATCATATTTTCACAAGCAATCACATTAACTGGTGTTTGATTACTTTTCATTCGTGCTTTAATTCCGTCAGCAATTAATGGCGCGATAAACTTTAGAATATTAGGTCCGATAGCTGTAGTCACAATGTCTGCATGGATAAATTGTTCCACCACTTGTTCTGGATTTACTTTACTATTAATTCCTTTAATATTTTTAACTGTGAATTGATCTTTCGCTTCATTTGCCAATAAAACATGATATTGACCAACACGATTAATTTCATCGATAATTTGTTCGTTTACATCCACAAAGGTAATAGCATAATTTGACTGATGTAGTAATAGACCAATAAATCCTCTACCTATATTTCCAGCTCCAAAATGAATAGCATTCATCGTATTATTCTACCTCGCTTAAAATTTGGATTATTTCCTCTTCTGATTTCGCAGCAACTAATTTTTCGACATTTTCCATTTCAGAACATACAATAGCAATTTGTGATAACAACTCTAAATGTTCGCCATCCTTCCCAGCAATTCCAATGATTAATTTAACAATATTGCCATCTCCAAAATCTACTCCGTTCGGTGCTTGAATAACAGATAACCCAGAGTTTAATACTGCTGTTTTTGCTTCATCTGTACCATGGGGAATAGCTAAGAAGTTACCCATATAAGTTGATGAAATTTCTTCTCTTTGCAGCATAGCTGGAACATAATCCTCTGAAACATAGCCTTGTTCCACTAGAATTTGACCTGCTTTTTTGATTGCTTCCTCTTTACTTGCTAGGCTGCTGTTTAAAATAATGTTCTCTTTTTTTAAAATACTCATTGTTTATTCCTCCTATTAATTTCTCAAATGATGTTTTAAAAACCTGCTGCTAATAAAATTTAATAGTTCTTCTTTCTTGCCGTTACTGAATACATGAATACTTCTTTCCGATTCAATAATAGAGGCACTTAAAAAACTTAATACTTCCATTACATTTGGATTTGCATCTAACGGCGCAAGCAAAAGTAATACCCGCTTCACCATTTCATTAGCACCATTCATTGCCCTCAAACTCACCATCTCGGGCAAGTCTATGATATTGAAAGATGGTTTTTCAATTTGATTATTACTTGTGTGATAAAGAGCTAAATTGGTTTCCGGAATAGCCAGTCCCCCTATTTCAGCCCGTGCTTCTAAAGCAGCAAATACTTCTTCCACGCTTGAAATAGAACCTTGTTGTTTCAATATCCTTAATCCCTTGTTTAAGCTTGCACTTAAACTTGCTCTCTCATCCCAAATATCCAGCTCATTTAAAATGGAGGATAAAAGCTGGGCTTGCTCTGAAAAAAGGAAAAAAGACTGGAAATCGATACATTTTTGTTTAGGAACTTCTATTCCCTTCTCTTCCCTTATTACATGACCAATATTCTTTTGAAGATAAGTTTTTACTTCTTCCAAATCCTTATCATTTAAAATCGGATTTACTAATAAATAATCTCTCGAGATGTCCTCTAATGGAATAGTCGAAAGAATGGCATCATAATCCTCGATGGAAATATTCTTTAATTCGAATACAGATGCTGTTTTCACTTCTGATAGGCTTGGAATTTGATTAACAATTTTTGCTGCAAGCATTTTAGATGTCCCAATTCCGCTTGAACAAATGATCAATAACTTTATATTTTTTGTTATTTTTCTATCATTTAACGCAGAACCAAAATGAAGGACTAAATAGCCGATTTCTTCTTCTGGTACATCTCTGTCCACGAGTGTTTTTTTCACAGCTTGTTGAACCACTTCAAACAACTCAGCATAATCCTCTTTAATATCTTCTAATAAGGGATTAGAAATACTCATTTTCTGATCTAAACGATATAATGTAGGCTGAAGGTGAGCTAATAAGCCTTGAAATAAAGAATCATCTGCCAATGTTGTATGCAGTAGTTTTTCGACATTGGCAATTAACGTCCTAACTAGCATAGCTACCTCAACATTTTCATCTTCAATTCCGACTTTATTGTCATAACGTACCTTTGCTCCCCTTAAATGCATCGTAATATAACCGACTTCCTCTATAGGGATCGAAATATCAAAAGTACGTTCTAGTCTTGATACAATTTGGCGCGCAAAATCAAATTCTTTTGTCTGCGACAACTCCCCTAGATAATCTTCTTTAAAAGAAATATTTTCTCCACGCTGGATCCTCTCCATAGCAAGAGCAATGTGAACGACCAATCCAACATAAGAACTATCCGCCAGTGGATAAGGTAATTGCTCGTTGATATCTTCAATAATATTTTCAATACGCAGCAATTTTTCTTTTTGAACCAATCCTAAAAGCCGTTCGGAAATCGAGTCGATTTTATTGCTAGATTTTTTCTGAATATTTTCCTTCACCATTTTAAGAAACTCTGGAACATCAAATCGGTCGGATATAAGACTGCGAATCGCTTTTCTCTTATCTTCCTCCGTTCCAACCAATTCAATACCATAACCTCTTTTTCTCATTAATTGCAAATCATACTTTGCTATAATCGGTTCCAGCTTATCCAAATCATTGCTCACCGTGGCAGTTGTTACTCCTAATTCTTTTGCTAAAGAAAATAATTTAATCGGTTCTTGATGATCCAGTAAGGTACATAAAGCAACAATTATCCGTTCATCGGGTGTGTATTCTATATAATCCTGTTTTAAGATAGATACTCTTAGTTGATAAATATCATTAGGATGTCCTTCAATTTTCACACCGACTCCAGCTTTTTTATTCATTTTAAGATGAAAATCTTTTAGTATAGCTTCGACGTTTTTTAAATCACGATGTATTGTTCGTTCACTGACATTTACATGTTCAGCAATTCCCTTAATCGTCATTTCTTCCTCTATATTTTCTAATAGTATCTGTAAAATAATTCTTTCTCGAGCGGAAATAATCATAGCTTATCTCCTTAATCACCTGACATAATTTAATTATAAGACTGTTATATACACTTATTCAAACAGTATTAAACATATTTTTTTCAATTTCATTGTTGCCAATTCTAATTTATGGTTCCCTATTTTTATCTATAAATACTGAAAATTAACTACTTTTTCATCAAAAAGCTTAAATGGTTTTATTCTGGACATATACCGCGTTAAACACAAAAATACCGGCCAATTTATACAAAGTTGGCCGGTATTTCTGCTAAGACTTATTTTAATTTTTCAATGATCTCATCATATTTAGGGCTGTTCATGAAATTCTCAACAGAAACATGATGTGCATTCGGTAATTTGTCTACTGCTCTATCTGTTAAATCTTTATGGGTAATAACAAGATCTGCATCACTTGGAAGGTTTGCAATAGAAGTATTTGTTACATCTACTCCTTCTATTCCTGCCTTTTTCACTTTATTACGCATAATAGACGCACCCATCGCACTAGATCCCATACCAGCATCACAAGCGAAGATTACTTTCTTCACTGATTTGTAATCAAATTCTGTAGCACTTGTTTCATCAGGAGTTTCTGCAGTCTCAGTAATTGCACTTGCAACTGAGCTTTTCTTCCCTTTTAAAGCTTCCATTTTTTCTGTTGCTGCATTAATATCTTCTTCTTTATCTTTACTTGTTTTCAAAATAATAGCTGCAATCACGAAAGAAATAATCGTTGCAACCACAACACCAGCAATTACGCCTAAATGCTGTCCTTTTGGTGCCATCGCCATTAATGCAATGATGCTACCAGGAGACGGAGTGGCAACTAATCCTGCATCAAATAATGTAAAGGTGAATACTCCACCCATTCCACCAGCAATAACTGCTAATAACATCATAGGTTTCATCAAGATGTACGGGAAGTAAATTTCATGAATACCACCCAAGAAGTGAATAATCGCTGCCCCAGGTGCTGTCTGTCTTGATGTACCTCTTCCAAATATACAATAAGCTAATAATACCCCAAACCCAGGACCAGGGTTTGATTCTAGTAAGAATAGAATAGATTTCCCTACCTCTTTCGCTTGTTCTACCCCAATCGGACCTAAAATACCTTGGTTGATGGCATTATTTAAGAACAATACTTTAGCAGGCTCAATAAAGATACTTGCTAATGGTAAGAGCTTTGCATCAACAATTAACTCTACTCCGCTTGATAAGAAAGTGCTTAACCCTTCTACAACTGGACCAACATATTTAAAACCAATAATGGCAATAATTGCACCTAAGATACCAGCTGAGAAGTTATTTACTAACATTTCAAATCCGGCTTTAATTTTCCCTCTAAATAAATCATCCACTTTTTTGATTAAGAAACCACCAAGCGGACCCATTACCATTGCTCCAAGGAACATCGGAATATCTGCACCAACGATTACACCCATCGATGCGATTGCACCAACCACGCCACCGCGCTCTGCATAAACCATCTTACCGCCTGTATAACCAATTAATAATGGCAATAAGTATTTAATCATCGGATCTACAAGTTGAGCTAATTCAGCATTAGGTCTCCACCCTGTTGGGATGAATAAAGCTGTAATTAGCCCCCATGCGATAAATGCTCCTATATTAGGCATAATCATGCCACTTAAATGACTACCAAAACGCTGTATTTTGACACGAAAACCATTTTTATTTTCGTCTGACATTTTGTTTAACCCCCTTAATATTTCAGTTTGATTATAAAGCGGTTACAGATTATTCTCAATTCAAAGTAAATACATTTTTGACAGACACAATGTTGACACAATTAAATTAATTTAATTGGTAAAATTCAATAAAATCAGCATTCGTTTTAATTTCCTTTTTTTAAAATGCCACCAACCATCCTATTTATACGGATCTACACATAAAAAAAGAGAAGGGTTTCCCCTTCTCTAAAAAGTCTTTCATCAAGCTTCGACTACACTTGTATCTTTGGTTACTTCAATGAAATGTATATGATGTTCTTCAATATTTTTAATTTTGAAGATATATCCTTCCTCTTCCAATATATCTCCTTCAACCGCTTCAAAATTATTGGTCAAAAACCATCCGCCTATTGTATCTACTTCATCTTCTGATAAGTGAGTGCCTAAAAGATCATTTACTTCGCTAATCAATACTTTTCCATTAAGAATATAATGATTATCCTTTATTTTGCGAATGTCAGAGATTTCATCCTCATCAAATTCATCTCTAATGTCTCCAACAATTTCCTCAAGAATGTCTTCTGCTGTTACAATTCCTGAAGTACCACCGTACTCATCAAGCAAAATAGCCATATGTGTACGTTCCTTTTGCATTTTAATCAGCAATTCGCGGATAGGAACAGTTTCAATTACACGAATAATCGGTTTCATATATTCCTCTAATTGAATTTCTTCTCTGTTTTGAATGGTTGCCGTTAGAAATTCGCGAATATTAATTAAGCCGATTACATTATCCTTATCCCCATTTACTAAAGGGTAGCGAGTATAATTTTCTTCCTCTAAGATAGCCATTATTTCATCAAACGTATTGTCCACACTGATAGTCACCATTTCTGTTCTAGGGACCATAATTTCTTTGGCAATTCGTTCATCAAACTCAAAAATATTATTTACATATGCTAATTCGTTTTTATTGATTTCACCGCTTTTATAGCTTTCTGACATTAAAATTCTTAACTCTTCTTCCGAGTGAGCAAGTTCATGTTCTGACGCTGGCTTTAATCCAAAGATACTTGTCAAAAGTCTTGCAGAGCCATTCAACAACCAAATAAACGGATATAATAGGCGATAAAACCAAATAATTGGTGTTGCAAAGGCTAATGTTATTAATTCTGCTTTTTGAATAGCTACCGTTTTTGGAGCTAATTCCCCAACAACGACATGCAAAAAAGTTACAAGTAAAAAAGAAATAACGAAGGCAATTAAGTGCGATAGCGCCGTTCCGATCGATAAATGAACAAATAGAGGCTCGAGAATTTCTGCGAAAGTAGATTCTCCAATCCAACCAAGACCTAATGCTGTCACAGTTATCCCTAATTGGCAGGCTGATAAGTATTCATCTAAATGTGTCGTAACTTTTTTTGCTGCTAATGCTCCTTTTTTCCCTTCAGCAACTAACTGATCAATTCTTGAACTCCTGACTTTTACGATCGCAAACTCTGTTGCCACGAAAAAAGCAGTAAATGCAATTAATATCACAAATAAAATCAAATTAAAAATTTCCAATAAGTAGCCCGTAAAGGGGCTTACACCTCCTGATTAATAAAAGCCGCATGCCTTTCTCCCATTACAAAAGGAAAGACACTGCTACTAGTTAAAATTCATTCCTTCTTCCGAATATATAAATAAATGCAAAACAGTTAATTTAGCAAAAGAAGCAGTGCTTGTATTAAAGAAATGCTTTCATGGATAATAGTATTTCTTACTTATCTATTTTTATGTTGAGCCTGTACGTCTCTATAGGGAAGCATCTAATGTCTAATGAATTTTATCACTTAGACTCTTCCTATTTGCTCTCAGTTCCTAATACCTATGGAATGCACTTGCTGATTATTTAATTGTTCCTTCATTTCCTCCAGCGTAAGCTTACTCTTTTTGTATTCTTACTTTATTTGTTCAATTTTGTTCTTCACTATAGTAACGATAATTAGTTTGGGAACGCTCTGCTTGAAGAAGGCCAAGGTTTGTATAATAATCAATGGTTCTTTTTGCCACACCAGTAGCTTTTGCTAAATCACCAATTCTTAAATTCACAGCCCCATCGCTTCTCCTCCTAACCATAACGTTTTAGTTATACTTAATTAATTATATAAGTCTAAGGAGAAAAGTTTCAAGCAAAATACTTCCAATATATTTTGCACACGCTTTTTATCTTGCTAAATTTTCAAAAATGTCGGCTTTTTTATATGATTAAAATTCAATTTAGGTTAAAATATAGGAAGATAGACGGAAAAGAGAAAATATATCAAAAAGGGGAAATGGAGTGGAAACAATTATCAATTTTCTTACAAGTAAAAGTGTAAAAAGGTTTTTCATCTTTGCTTTCATGATTCTGGGTATCTATGCACTTAGAAGTATGATTAATTTAATGCTTTTTACCTTTATTCTTTCATTTTTAATGGATCGTATGGAAAAAATTATTTCTAAGCGAATTCACGTAAAACGAAACGTTATAGTTAGCATCCTCTATCTCATAACGATCGGATTACTTTCTTATAGCTTTATTAAATATTTGCCAATGTTGGTGGAAGAAATAACGGCATTAGTTAGACAACTAATGGATTTTTACTCTCGTCCACATGATAATGCTGTCTTAAATTATATTGTTTCCATTATTCAAGAAAGACAAATAAACAGCTATTTGGAACAAGGGCTGGGCATTATCGTCAAATATTTTTCCAGTATTAGTTCCCTAAGTTTACAATTCATACTAGCTATTATCTTAAGCTTCTTCTTCCTGTTAGAGAAGCCCCGTTTGATTAAATATAAAGAAAACTTCCGCACAAGTAAAATAGCTCCTTTTTATAACGAAATGGAATTTTTCGGTAAAAAATTTGTGTTAACTTTCGGAAAAGTATTAGAAGCACAGGTTATCATCGCTTTAGTAAATTGCATTTTAACGACAATCGGATTATGGATACTTAGTTTTCCTCAATTACTAGGATTATCTCTTATGGTATTTGTTCTTGGTCTTATTCCAGTGGCTGGGGTTATTATTTCCCTCATTCCCTTATTAACGATTGGATATACCATTGGTGGATACCCCTATATCATTATTTTGATTATTTTTGTTTGTATCATTCATGCGATCGAAGCTTATATACTTAACCCGAAGCTAATGTCTTCGAAAACAAATTTACCTGTATTTTTCACTTTTATCGTCCTTATCTTCTCAGAGCATTTCTTTGGAGTATGGGGATTAATCATTGGTATACCTGTGTTTGTATTTCTTTTAGATATCCTCCAAGTACAAAGCATGGATCCCAAAAGGAAAACAGACTTAGTAAAAGAATAGCTCGGCTTCATTTCAATTCATAAAAGCAGGATGGACACGAATCCAGCCTGCTTTTATTCTATAATGAACAGTTCAAATTAATACTTTAATACTGCTCCCGTATTCGCAGATGTCACAAGCTTCGAATAACGTGCTAAGTAGCCGCTTTTTACTTTCGACTCAAAACCTTTCCATTCTGCTTTTCTTTGTTCCCATTCTTCCTCTGGAACAACAACATCCATTGTACGATTTTCAATATCAATGACAATATGATCGCCATCTTTTACAAATGCCAATGGTCCTCCTTCGGCTGCCTCAGGAGAAGCATGACCAATAGAAATACCTCGAGAAGCCCCAGAAAAACGCCCATCTGTTACCAGCGCTACTTTTGGACCAAGACCCATTCCAACAATTTGGGAAGTTGGTGCCAGCATTTCCGGCATACCAGGTCCTCCTTTTGGTCCCTCATAGCGAATGATGACAACATGTCCTTCCTTCACTTTTCCTTTTACTAATCCTTCCAGCACTTCATCTTGTGAATTAAACACAATAGCTGGCCCCTCATGTCGTTGAATGCCATTTTGGACTCCACCTGTTTTAATAATAGCACCTTGAGGAGCTAAATTCCCAAATAGGACTGCCAATCCACCTGTTTGAGTATGAGGATCATCAATTGGTCGAATGACTTGATAATCTTTCACTTTACACCCAGCGATATTTTCTCCAAGTGTTTTTCCTGTGACAGTTAACGTATCTAAATGGAGAGCTCCTTCCTTTTTCGATAATTCGTATAGCGCTGCTGACACACCGCCTGCTTCGTGCAGATCTTCAATATGTACATCAGACGAAGGCGCAAGCTTTGATAAATGAGGTACTCTAGATGCTACCTCATTGATTCTTTCAAGAGGATACTCAACACCTGCTTCATGGGCCAATGCTAATGTATGAAGTACTGTATTAGTGGATCCACCTAGTGCCATGTCTAGTGCAAACGCATTATCTATTGCCTTTTCTGTAACAATATCTCTCGGTTTGATATCTTCTTTTATTAGATTCATCAACTGTTTCGCAGATTTCTTTACAAATTCCTTTCTCTCTGGTGCTACAGCAAGAATTGTCCCATTTCCAGGTAAAGCAAGACCTAGAGCTTCTGCTAAACAGTTCATGGAATTCGCTGTGAACATGCCAGAACAAGATCCACATGTCGGACAGCCGAATTGTTCTAATTCTCTTAGTCCACCTTCATCAATTTTACCTGACTGGAAAGCCCCTACACCTTCAAAAACGGATGATAAGGAGATCTTTCTGCCATCACTAGTGACTCCCGCTTTCATCGGTCCTCCACTTACAAAAATAGTAGGAATATTTAATCGTAAAGAAGCCATCATCATTCCAGGTGTGATCTTATCACAGTTAGGAATACAAACCATCCCGTCAAACCAGTGTGCTGCAACTACTGTTTCAATAGAATCCGCAATAATTTCACGGCTTGGCAATGAATAACGCATGCCGATATGTCCCATTGCAATTCCATCATCTACCCCAATTGTATTCATTTCAAAGGGAACTCCGCCTGCTTCTCTTATTGCATCTTTTACAATTTTTCCAAATTCCTGTAAATGGACATGCCCTGGAACAATATCAATATATGAATTGACTACTGCAATAAACGGTTTGTCAAAATCCTCCTCTTTTACACCAGCTGCACGTAGTAAGCTTCTATGTGGAGCCCGGTCGAATCCTTTCTTAATCATATTACTTCTCAATTGTGTCACTTCTACCCCTCCAATTATCCGACTAAATCGAAAAATCTGTATATTTAAACTTTTACTTATTGTAACACTATGATAACAAAATTGGTATAATTTATTCTTTCGATTATTCAGATAAAATAACTTCGTTTAGTTTTTGCTAGAAAAAGGAAAAACATCGTTATATCAACATCCATCTAACACTCCATGTCAGAAAAATTAACAAGAAATTCTTTCTATTCTTTAGGTTTCTTTCCCTTTTCTTGATACAAATTCAATATAAAGCTATATTAAAATAACATCATCTTTCTTATCCTATTTTCAACTGTTGTAAAAATCCCGATAAAAAAGCGATGAAGTTTTATATCCCTTCATCGCTTTTTTATTGATAACATTATTTTCTCCAGTTTATCCACACCTTAGAGATATAATCTCTTATGCAAATATCTCACTAATTTTCTTCACTTCTTCTTCTGTTAATGATACGTCCAATGTTCGAAGATTATTCTTAAGCTGTTCAGTTGATTTCGCCCCTGGAATGATTACATCAACCGCAGGCTGCTCTAACAGCCACGCTAGTGCAAAATGTGTTGCATCAAAGCCTTTAGATTCAGCCATTTGCTTTAATTGATCCACCTTTTCTACATTGCGAACAAATACTTCTCCTTGGAAAAGTGGATTATTTTCTTTTCCGCCGCTGATGATCGAATCCTTCGAATACTTCCCGGTTAATAATCCAGAAGCTAATGGAAAATACGGAATAAAGCTAATATTGTTTTCTACACAATATGGTAAATATATTTCCTCTGCTTGTCTTTTAAATAAAGAATACTCTGCTTGGAATACCTCTAAATAACCATCTTGGTTAAATTCTTTTATTTGTTCAGCATCTAAATTCGAAGCACCAACTGCAAGAATCTTTCCTTCATCCTTTAATTCTTTTAATGTTCCTGCTACCTCAGCCATAGGAGTAACTCCATCTGGAAAGTGAACATAAAATAAATCAATATAATCTGTTTGCAGACGCTTTAAACTATCTTCTACCGCTTTACGTAAAAATTCTCTGCTATTATCAAGTTCAATTTTGCCATCTACTAATTTATGAGCAGCTTTGCTTGCCAGAACGATATCTTGGCGGTTGCCTCTTTCCTTCAGCACCTCTCCAATTAATTCCTCTGATCTCCCTAATCCGTATACATAAGCTGTATCAAGAAAATCAATCCCAGCATCCAACGCATTTCTTACGACATTTTTTCCTGTTTCATCATTTAAATTTGGAAATAAATTATGACCACCGACAGAGTTTGCACCATATCCTAGCTTCGTAACATGCATAGCCGTTTGACCGATTTGAACTTTACTACTCAAAAGATTCATCTCCTTCATTAGTATATAGACAACTGTTTTCTTTCACTCCTAGTATGCTTTTTTCTTTAATAAGAGTAAAGCAATTCGCTTTGTATTCTATTTTCAAACAAGCTTCATATACTTTTAGGAGAACAAACATTAATGAAAGGACTTCGATTATCTGTGCATGTATTAAAAAGTGGAATCTTTGTTATCATTTTTCTCTTTCTATTTATTACATTATGGTCGATAAGTGGAGTTCAATTGCGACTAAATTTTCCTTTTATTCTTATCCTGGCCGTGCCGTTATGGGTCTATTTCCGACTTCAACGAAAGAACGAAAGAAATTCAGTCATTTTTTCTAAAGAGATTCTGCCCAATCTATTTTTCTTTTATTTGCTGACTGTTGCTTATGTGACTTTAGCTCCTTTTCACTTCACTCCACCAACCATAACGGAAGGAAAAATGAATATTACACCATATGTTCAAATTTTGTATCAATATAAATATAAGCCGCCTTTCTTTTGGATGTTATACACTTTAGGCAACATCATCTTGTTTATTCCCTTTGGTTTTATACTGCCTATGTTATATAAAAAACATTTTCAAGCATTGATCACAATAGGACTTGCTATCCTCTGCTCTCTTTCCATTGAACTAATCCAATTTTTCTTTACTGTTGATCGAACTGCAGATATAGATGATTTCATTCTTAATGTCTTTGGTGCGATAATAGGATATCTTCTCTATCTATTAATGCGGTTATTTTTGCGGAAAATAGATTTAAAATAATCACCAAAAAGGGGCATCAGAAAAAGATTAACTCTTCTTCCGATGTCCCTTTCGTCTTATTAATAAAGCAGAACAAACTATTATTCCTCACCAATAATTCTAACTTCTGTCTCAAGCTCGACGTTAAAGTTTTCTTTTACTGTTTTTTGGACATGTTTTATTAAGGATAGATAGTCATTAGCTGTAGCATCTTCTACGTTCACAATGAACCCTGCGTGTTTCGTCGAAACTTGTGCACCACCTATTTTCGTTCCTTGAAGACCGCTATCTTGAATTAGTTTCCCTGCAAAGTGGTTAGGTGGTCTTTTAAAGACACTCCCGCATGATGGATATTCTAACGGTTGTTTTGATTCACGCAAGAAAGTAAGTTCATCCATTTTCGCCTTAATTTCTGCATACTCTCCTGTTTGCAGAGAAAAAGTTCCTTCTAACGCTACCCAGCCATTTTTTTCAATACTACTAGTACGATAGCCAAGTTCTAATTCCTCTTTTGTTACAGTTTGAATTTCACCTGTTTTCGTTAATACTTTTGCTGATTCCAATACATCAGCAACCTCACCACCGTAAGCTCCCGCATTCATATATAACGCTCCACCGACAGAACCTGGAATTCCACAAGCAAATTCCAATCCAGTTAAGGAATGCTCTAATGCAAATCTAGAGGTTTCGATAATCGCCGCACCACTTTGGGCAATCACTTTATTTCCTGCAAGAGAAATTCCCTCAAGTTTAGTTAAATTAAATACAACTCCACGAATTCCGCCATCTCTAATCAACACATTAGAACCATTTCCTAATATCGTGATTGGCACATTTTGAGTAAGGGCTAATTTATACGCTGACTGTAATTGTTCATATGTTAGCGGAAAAAGTAAAAAATCAGCCTTTCCACCAATTTTAGTGTACGTATATTTATTTAACGCCTCATCCATTTTTACACTTTCTTTAGGCAATATTTCAAGAAATTTTTTTAATAATATATTTTTATTCATTAATCTCAACCTTCTATACATATTTCTGACTACACTATTCTAATAGTATACCAAAATTATAAATAGGTACGACGATAATAAGCAAATTTATGTGAAATGTTACTCAATCCCATTATATGAGAAAACACTTCTCTTCATGCTAAAAATAAGGATAAGACAAGTTTCCATAAAAAAAAGCTAAGTAATCTTTTATCTATTACTTAGCAAATGCTACTAATTCTCTTTCCTTTTGGTGTAATAAGTCGTAAGAGAGGCAAGCAGGCTTATTCGTTCTAGGGTCCTTTACGACAACAGCATCTATTTGGAAAACTTCTTTTAGAACCTCTTCTGTCATTACCTCTTCCGCTGTTCCCTCTTTCATCAATTTACCATTTCTCATTGCGATCATATGATCAGAAAATCTTGCTGCATGGTTCAGATCATGAATAACCATCACAATTGTTCGATTTTCTTCTTCATTCAATTTCTTTAACAATTTCAGTACTTCCAATTGATGAGCCATATCCAAATACGTTGTCGGTTCATCTAATAACAGAAGATTTGTTTCCTGCGCAATCGCCATCGCAATCCACGCTCTTTGACGCTGACCACCTGATAATGTATCAACTTCTTGATCCTTCAGCTCTGTTAAACCCGTTACTTCTAATGCCCAATTTATCACTTCTTTATCTTTCTCTCCTAATCGCCCAAATCCTCTTTGATGAGGGGAACGACCATAGGAAACTAAATCATAAATCGTTAATCCATTCGGTGCGTCCGGTGATTGAGGAAGCACTGCCATTCTTTGGGCAATTTTTTTGGTAGGAATTTTGTGTATCATTTCTCCGTCTAGATATATAAACCCTGCCTTTGCTTTATGGATTCGAGCAAGAGTCTTTAATATCGTGGACTTCCCACAGCCATTGGGCCCGATAATGGTTGTGATTTCCCCTTCCTTTACACGTAAATTCAAATCATCAACAATAATTTTATCTTCATATCCAATTTTGAGTTGATCTGTAGACAGTATGTCCATTCTTCTCCCCTCCCTCACTTACTTTCTAGAAGTTTTATTATAAATTCAGAGTCATTTTCTTTTGCTATTTTCCGCGGTTATTTCCTTCTTTATTCGAAGATCAAAGATATATCTATTTCTTTACAAATTACATAATTGATAATGATTTTCATTATTTATTATAATTTGTACTAGGATTTCATTCAAGACTGTTTCACATATTTACAAGAATTTATTTCGTGCACCTTTCTGATTTGATTCACGCAAAAAAAGTCTGCCTTATGGTGCTGCACCATCCGTTCAGACTTTTTTATCATATAGACATTCAAAAATACTGGCTCCAATTAATTGGATTATTTCTTTCCCCTTCTGATTAGCTGTAAGCTGATCTGTTAAAACCGCAATAAAGATCGTTTCATCCTCGTACTCTATGATGGCACAATCGTGTTCCACCTTATCCAATTCTCCCGTTTTATTAGCAATTCTAATACCACTATTCTCTCTGTGGTAATACGGCAGTTTATCAAGAAGTTGTTGATGATCTAAGATTGTCTTCCCACTCTGATTTTTATCGTTATAAATCGACTTTAAACATCGGAGAATATCTTGAGGAGAGGTATAGTTTTCGATTTTTCTTTCTCGCGCTTCTCGATCCATCATTTTTCGCTGCAGAATGGTTGATGACATCCCAATCTGTTGACACCTTCTATTCACATTGTCCATACCAAGTCGCTCAATCAAATAATTGGTTGCCATATTATCCGAAACAATTATCATTAAAGTAAGTAAATCGCGAATCGATAAACGACTTTGCGGAGACATGTATTGAACAATACCCGCTCCCCCTGTTTTTTGGAGGCTATTAACCTTTACTAAATCCTCCAAATCTAATATTCCACTTGAGCTCTGCATAAAGCCTTCAATCAAAACTGGTAATTTAATGAGACTAGCACTTGGAAAAATGTCGTTTTCATTTAGAAGAAAACTCTGCTCCTTCCATTCAATCGCTATCCCTAAATGACCTTCTCCCTCATATTCCTGCACAATTTTATCTATGCGCTTGCTTAATTTCTCCATATTCATCGTGTTATTTCCTAATAAAGGTGACAGGCTACAAAATGGCCATTTTCTCGCTCTTGCCAAGCTGGCTTTTCATTGGCACAAATATCCATCGCATGGGGACAGCGGGTTCGAAAAACACAACCACTTGGCGGGTCAACTGGACTTGGTAATTCTCCTTTTAAGATAATTCTTTCTCTTTTGTCTTCTATATCTGGATCTGGAATAGGAATAGCAGAAAGAAGCGCCTGTGTATATGGATGTAGGGGATTGGAATACAATGCCTTACTGTCTGTTAACTCTACTAAATTCCCTAAGTACATGACACCAATTCGATCACTGATCTGCTTTACCATCGATAAATCATGGGCTATAAATAGATAGGTTAATTGTTTTTCTCTTTGCAGCCTTTTTAATAGATTTACTACTTGTGCTTGCACAGAAACATCTAGTGCGGAGATCGGCTCATCTGCAATGATAAATTCCGGCTCTAAGGCTAATGCTCTCGCAATGCCAATTCTTTGTCTTTGTCCCCCGCTAAATTCATGGGGAAAACGATTGGCATGTTCTCTATTCAGCCCTACACTTTCTAATAACTCATCTATACGAGCATTTTTTTCTTCCTTTGTTCGATAGACTCCATGAATTTCTAAAGGCTCTGCTAGAATCTCGCGAACCGTGGAACGAGGATTTAACGAAGCATAGGGATCCTGAAAAATCATTTGCATTTTTCGTCGAAATGAAAAATTATCCTTTTCAGACATACTTCCCATATTGATATCATTGTATAAAACTTGCCCATTCGATGCCTTATATAATCCCATAATCGTTCTGCCTAATGTCGATTTTCCACAGCCCGATTCACCGACAATACCAAATGTTTCTCCTTTCTTGATAGAAAAGGATACATTGGATACAGCTTGTAATGTCGTATTCTTCTCTAATTCAAAATGCTTCGATACATTTTCTACTTTCAATAGGACCTGCTGTGTCATACCACTCTCTCCTTATTCCCAATATCTTCTTGCTACACATAATTCTTTTTCATAGATTGTATTTTCTAAAGGAATAATTTCGATTGTCTTTCCTGTTTTTGGGGAATGAAGCAATTTATTTTCTCCATAATAAATACCTACATGGTGGATATACCCTTGCCCTTCCTCGTAAGCAAAAAACAATAAATCTCCTGGCTCAATTTCCTCTAAAGGGATTTTTTTCCCTGCCTCTGCTTGCTCACTGGCATCTCTCGGTATCAAATACCCATTTGCTAAGCACATACTGTAACTGAAACCAGAGCAATCATAACCGAACGAACTCATGCCGCCCCATAAATAGTCTAGTTTCAAAAATCGCTCCCCTTGGTTTACTATATCTTTCCCTGTTCCTTTGCGGACATCTTGAAAAGAGGGATAAACGACTACATCCGCTGCTCTAATCCACCCTTCCCCAGAAGGTGTCGACACTTGAACCCATTCTCCTTCTTGTTTTTTTAGCGGGAGTCTCGTTTGAAAGGATAATGGCAATATCACATCTTTATTGCGATTGCATAACTCTGCTGCAAATGCTTCAACCACTGCAATCGGTCCACTTTGTAAAGAATAACCTTCCTTTTTCACCAATTGTTTTTTAGGTATCCATCCCGGGTAGCCAAGCTGATTTTTCCGAGTTGCTTGATTGGGCAATGCTACATATGCCCAGTCGCCTTTTTCATCCAATACATATACCTCTTGCCCATACAATGCTTGAGATTGTACTAAGTTCTCTGTACAAAGCTCTAGTCCTTTTTCATAATCAAGACTCGCAATCCAGCTCTTTATGTCACACGGATTATCAATTGCCCCTGCGTCTATTTCTCTGGCTGAATATTCAGTTGTCCAGAGGGTAGCAACAGGAACATCCACTATTCTCACATCATATTTCGTCATCCCACATTCTCCTTTTCGTGTACAAGAATATGATTTATCCCCAAACCAAATTGCTTAGATAAAATGATGTTTCTTCCGTCATATTGAACACCGCCATCTACTATGTCTCGGGCCAGCATCAGCGGTGCATCAAAATCATAACGAGTTATATTCTTTTTACTTGCTGCAAAATGGGCCGCAGCAGTTATCCCTAATTTAGTTTCAATCATACTTCCGACCATACATTCCATTCCTGAAACTTCAGCTAAATGATTAATAACCTGGGCACGGTAGATACCCCCTGATTTCATTAATTTAATATTAATTAAATCTGCACTGCGTGTTTTCAGCACCTCAAAGGCTTGCTGGGGAGTAAATACAGCCTCATCAGCCATAATTAATGTATCTACTGAATCAGTTACCTTCTTTAAACCTTGTATATCATCCGCTTTAACTGGCTGTTCCACTAATTCGACGTTAAGTCCTAAATCCTCCATTTTTCTTATAGCTACAACTGCCTCTTTCGGACTCCAGCCTTGGTTAGCGTCCAGTCTTAATTTAATTTCACTTCCTACTCTTCTTCTAATCTCTATTATTCTATTAATATCTGTTTGTATTTCATCTTTTCCCACTTTAATCTTTAATACATTAAACCCTTGTTTAACATAGCTCATTGCGTCTTCTCCCATTTCTACCGGGTCATTAACACTAACTGTATAATCTGTTTCCAATGTATTATTATATCCACCCAATAATTGATAAAGCGGCAGCTTACAGTATTGGGAAAAACAGTCATATAGAGCCATATCAATCGCTGCTTTTGCACTCACATTTCCAACCAGTATTTGCTGGATTCCTTGAAGCAATAATTCGAGCTGCAAAATGCTTTTGCTCAATAAATAAGGTTTGAACACTTCATGAATGGATGCTTCGATGCTTTTTAGACTGTCTCCTGTTATTACTAAAGTCGGCGGTGCTTCTCCCCAACCAACAATTCCGTTTTCGCATATAATCTTTACATATACAGACTCTGCAATCGTTACGGTTCGTAATGCTGTCTTAAAAGGTTTAATTAATGGAACTGCGACACGGAATGTTTCGATTTTAGTTATTTTCACTATGTATCATCCTTATTTTTAAAATCTTGTTTTCTGGTGGTGTTATACCAATTAACTTACTCTCCAGCTTTTACTTCTTCTAATTTATTCCACGCCGCTATCAATCATTAGTACTTTTTCATTCGTATTTATTTCCGCATTAACCCCGAGCGGAATTGATATATGTGGCGAACAATGTCCTATTTTAAATCCCTTCATGGTTGGTTTCCCCGCTTTTTGAATATAGTGGTCAATCACTTCGTCTAACACAAGCGACTTGTCTCTTTTGGGAAGACATTGATGAAAATCACCAATAATAATTCCGGCAGCATCTGTCAGCTTTCCAGCTTGCTGTAATTGATTAAGCATTCGGTCTATTGATCGCGGCTCTTCATTTATATCTTCTATCAGTAGAATTTTTGCTTTAGTATCTATTTCAAAAGAAGTACCGATTGAACTTGTGATAAGAGAAAGGTTTCCTCCTGTTATCTGTCCTGCGGCCTTTCCTTCTACTAAAATATCCAAGTTCGAGTATTCTTCTGTATACATCATTTCCTGCGGTTGAAATAATTGTTTTAATAGAGCTTTCGATAAAGGATGACAGTCTTCCATTCCAATATCCGATGAAAGCATCGGACCATGAAAAGTAACCAATCCTGTTCTATTAAAGATTGCAGTATGCAGAAACGTTATATCACTGTAGCCCCAAAATATCTTCGGATTTTGAGCAATGATGGAATAGTTAATTTGACCTGCTAATCTAGCGGTTCCATATCCTCCACAGGCACAGAAAATCCCCTTTACTTCTTGATCTAAAAACGCATTTTCTAAATCTACTAATCTAGCTTCATCTTCTCCTGCTAAATAACCGTATTGATCGTAAACATGTTGTCCAACCTTTACTTTTAACCCTAATTCCTCTTCTAAATAATGGATACCTTTCTGTAAAGTGTCGGACGATGGCGGACTAGCTGGAGCAATAACGGCAATGGTATCTCCTTTTTTTAAACGTTCCGGCTTTATCACTTTTTATTATCCCTTTCTTTTTTCATTTTTTTAATGTTTTAAGGAAAGAAGGGATGCCTTTTGTTCATCCCTTCTGCTCTCTTCTTATTTTTTATCTGCCCATTTTAATTCAAAGTATCCAACCGGATGACGAACAATTCCCGTCACACTATCGTTTTGTAAATACACATAGTTATAGAAATGAATTGGGAAAATTGGTGCCTCATCCAACAGTAATTTTTCTGCTTTATACATTAATTCAAAGCGTTTTGCTTCATCCGATTCATTTTTAGCCTCTTTAATTAATTGATCATATTCCGCATTTGACCAACCTGTTCTATTCATTGCCAAACCAGATTGGAAGTTTTCAAGAAAGTTAATCGGATCTCCATAGTCTGCAAGGAAAGAGCTTCTGGATAATTGCAGCTTTAAAGCTGTTTGTTCTTGCGTAAAGACGCTTGCTTCCATATTGGCAAGCTTGACGTCTATGCCAAGATTATCCTTAAACATTGCTTGTAAGGCTTCCGCTATTGCTTTATGTGTATCACTTGTACTATAAGTAAGCGTCACTTCTGGCAAAGTTGTATATCCTTCTTCCTTCATTCCTTGTTCAAGCAATTTCTTTGCTGCTTCCACATCTGTCTTTATTAAATCTCCATTCGTTTTACGGAAATCATTCCCGTCATTGTCCAAGTATCCATATGAAACAAAGCCATAGGCAGGCTTCTCTTGATTTTTTGTTACATAATCGACGATTTGCTGTTGATCAACAGCTAAAGCAAAAGCCTTACGAATATTTTTATTTGTGAACGGCTCTTTTGTCACATTAAATCGATAAAAATACGTTCCTGCCTGGTCTTCTACTTTAACCTTTCCTTCACTAAATAACTGCTCACTTAATTCTGCTGGAACATCAGAAACATCCAATTCCCCATTTTGGAACATTTGATATTCTGTATTGGAATCATCCACCATTGCCCAGTATATTTTATCTAACTTAACCGTATCAGCATCCCAATATTTTTCGTTTTTCTCCATTTCAAAATAGCTGTCATGCTCCCATTTAGTTAATTTAAATGGACCATTTCCTACAAATGAGTCTGCCTCTGAAAACCATTTTGGATTTTCTGTCGCTACCTTTTCATTAATCGGAAAAAATGCAGGATTAGTGATAACATTTAGAAAATAAGCTTGTGGGGCTGTTAAGGTAACTTCAAGCGTCTTTTCATCAACTGCTTTAAGTTTTACATCCTCTGCTGAACCTTCTCCGTTTGCATATGCTTCTCCCCCCTCAATAAAATAACCAAGGAAAGCAGCTGGCGATTTCGTATCTGGATTTAACAATCGTTTCCAAGCAAAGACAAAATCACCTGCAGTAACTGGATCTCCATTAGACCAATTTGCATTCTCTCTTAAATGGAACGTATATACTTTTCCGTCTTCTGACACATCCCATTTTTCAGCTATAGCCGCTTGAGGCTCATGATTGTTATCCAATCGCGTTAAGCCCTCCATTAAATTGTTTAAAGCTGTCCATGAAACACTATCAAAACCAATTGGCGGATCGAAAGAACTAGGCTCTTGTCCATTGTTTAAATTTAATACCTTTTCTTTCGTTTCCCCTGCCGCCTTTTCCTTTCCTGCATCACTATTGGCTGTACAAGCAGCAAGTGAAAAAATTATAATCATAGCCAAAAAACTGATTGCTATCTTTTTCATCATATTCCCCCCACTTCGTTTTCATCTCGTAATCTATAAAATGACTTTTCCTTTAAAGTCAAAAAATAGCTAAAAACTATATTCCGAAGACTTCCAATCTTTAAATCGTGTGCAATACCCGTCTTGCCCGCTCATCCTGCAGCCAGCAATTGACTTGATGTTGAGCACTCAAATTACTTTTTGACGGGTATACTCTTTTGCACACCTCCATTGCATACGGGCACCTTGCCGTAAAAGAGCAGCCTTTTGGCGGAGAAAATAAATCTGGAGGAGTTCCGTCTATTGGCACCAGCTCACCTTCCTGATCCAATCTCGGGACAGAATTTAGCAGACCCTTTGTATATGGATGCTGGGGAGAATAGAAAATATCTCTTCTATTGCCCATCTCCACTATTTTTCCTGCGTACATAACCGCTACACGATCAGCTACTTGAGCAACTACCCCTAAATCATGTGTGATTAGAATAATGGATACTTCTCTTTTTTGTTGAATCTCTCGGAATAAATCCAAAATCTGCGCTTGGATTGTTACATCTAAAGCTGTTGTAGGCTCATCTGCAATTAAAATCTCTGGTTCACAAATCAATGCCATCGCGATCACTATTCGCTGTCTCATCCCTCCGCTAAATTGGTGAGGATATTGTTTCAATCGCATTTCGGGATTAGGGATGCCAACTAATGTAAGCATTTCAATCGCCTTATCTTTTGCTTCTGCTTTGGAAATCTGCTTGTGCTGTTTAATCCCTTCCATAATCTGATCTCCAATCGTCAGCGTAGGATTTAAAGCTGTCATTGGGTCTTGGAAAATCATAGAGATATCGGCACCGCGAATTTTTCTCATGTCTTCATCTTTCAGCTTGGTGAGATCCATCCCTTTATATAAAATAGAGCCATCTGTAATTCTTCCTGGCGGACTCGGAATTAATCGCATAATCGTTTGCGATGTAACACTTTTTCCACAGCCAGATTCTCCAACAATGGCTAAAGTTTCCCCCTTTTGCAACGAAAAATTTACTCCTCTTACCGCTTTTACCTCTCCTCCATAAGACGCAAAAGAAACATGTAGATTACGGATTTCTAGTATTGCCGTCATTATTTTCCACCCCTCAGCTTTGGATCAAGAGCATCCTGGAGTCCATCCCCTAATACATTGAAAGCAAACATCGTAAGCGATATAAATAAGGTTGGAAAAAACAGCCTCCACCAATGACCTGTTAAAATAGCAGATAATCCTTCATCTGCCATAACTCCCCAGCTTGTTAAAGGTGCTTGGATGCCAAGCCCTAAAAAGCTTAAAAACGCTTCTGCAAATATTGCAGAGGGAACTGTTAAAGTCATTTGAACAATTATCGGGCCCATTGTATTTGGAAGAAGGTTTTTTCTAATTATTCTGTAAGTTTTAGCTCCAAAAGTTTTCGATGCTAAAATAAATTCATAGTTTTTTATTTGCAGAACTTGTCCTCTAACTATGCGGGCCATTCCAACCCATCCTGTAATAGACAAGGCAATAATAATAGATCCTAGCCCCGGCCCCATCACAACAGACATTAAAATAACGATTAATAAATATGGGAGTCCATATAGTACTTCTACTATTCTCATCATGACGTGATCCATCTTGCCACCCTTGTATCCCGATAGCCCACCGTAAGCAACTCCTATCAAAAAATCAATGACGGCAGCAGCAATCCCAACAAACAACGATATTCTGGCCCCGTACCAGGTTCTTGAAAAGACGTCTCTGCCAAGACTATCTGTCCCAAACCAATATTCAGAAGAAGGCGGCTGATTTTGATTAATAAGCTTTTGCTCCGAAATCGAATGGGGAGAAATTATCGGTCCAATGATAGACATAATAATTAATAAAATTAAGAAAAAAAATGCTCCCATCGCTAATTTATTCTTCCAAAGATTTCTCCATGCTTCTTGCCAATAGGATAGGCTTGGACGAACAACGGCTTCAGCCTCCCCAAGCTGTCTCTCTATTGGTACAAACCATTCATCAAGAGCAATATCGTCCTTTTTTTCATACATTGTTTCTTGACGTAAGCCCATTGCTAGCCCTCCTTCTTCTGAAGTTTTATTCGCGGATCCAATATGCCATATGCTAAATCAACGAGGAATAGCATGATAATTAAAATGGTACTGTAAAAAATGGTCGTCCCCATAATAACAGGATAATCACGATTATTAATACTATCTACAAAGTATTTCCCCATACCAGGAATCGCAAATATTTTTTCAATCACGAAGGTACCAGTCAAAATACTGGCTGCCAAAGCACCTAATAAAGTTACAACTGGCAAAAGAGCATTGCGCAGTGCGTGTTTGACAATTATTTTGAATGGAGAAAGTCCCTTTGCCCTAGCTGTTTTTATATAATCTTGTGTTAATACTTCTAGCATACTCGTTCTTGTTAACCGAGCAATAATGGCGGTTGGACCTGTCGCAAGTGCTATCGTTGGGAGAATCATATGCTTCCAGCTCGACCATGTCGCTGTCGGGAGTATCTTCCAATGAACCGCAAACTGTTGAATCAACATGGTTGCTAAAACAAAGTTAGGAATAGAAATTCCTATTACCGCTATTGTCATCGCTATATAATCAATGACCCCATTGTGTTTAAGGGAAGCAATCACGCCAAGCGTTATCCCTGAAATAACCGCAACTATTAAGGAAACCATACCAAGCTCAAAGGAAACAGGAAATCCTCTTCCAATCATTTCATTTACTGTTTGCGATGATTTTTTTATCGATATGCCAAAGTCAAAGGTTGCTATTTGTTTTAAATACATACCATATTGAACAATGAGCGGTTTATCTAAATGATATTGCTCCTCTAAATTCTTCTGAATCGCATCATTCGTCGTTCTTTCATCATTAAATGGCGAACCTGGTGTAAAATGCATTAAAAAGAAAGTAATCGTAATAATGACCCATAACGTTACGACCATCGAGAAAAAGCGCTTAACATAATAAGATTTCATCGGTCACACCACCTAACAAAATGTTGTTCTCATCGCAAGTTCAGTCATAACCAGCATAGCTTGATATGCTTCTAAGATGTTTTTTGCTTGAAAACGCACAATTGTAGTACCAGGCTCTATCTCAGTGCCCGGCATTAAATGAGCCCATTCTGCTTGTCCATAGTTCGCAAATTCGATGCGGAGTAATGGACTGGCTGGTGGTACTAAAGGTTTTATTAAATGCTTTTTTTCTAACGCTTCCCTTGTCTTTTCTTTCAGCAATTCTCCAGCTTGGGCAGGAGTTAAACTCATCGCTGCTGATCTTGAAATACTATTTTTCACAATCGCTGTTGTTACATTAGGAATAAGCTGTTCTGCTTCTTGTGCTGCTTGATCGTCCCCTGCTACAAGAATTATTGGAACACCAAAATATCCAGCAACATAAGCATTAAATCCTAATTCTCCAACAACAACGTCATCTATGTACATATTACGGACTCCAAAAATCATGCTATGGGTCATAACACCAGGAACAGAAGCTCGCGCATGATACCCGACAAAGATTGCCCCGTCATAACTAGCATCAAGCCCTTGCACCATTGAATATGGTTTCACATCCCCTGTTATTAACTTTGTTTTGGGATGAAATCTTTCTATTAATAAATTATTCATTTTACTATGGCTGTCATTTACAACCACTTCTTCTATGCCTTGATTAAATAGACTTGTAACAACGTAGTTTGCTTCATCTGTCATCAGGATGCGGCTTCTTTCATAATTTAGCTTATCGGAATCAACCTGTGTGTGATCAATTAACCCTGTTATTCCTTCCATATCAACTGACATATAAATTTTGCCCATTAGAAAAAACCTCCCACATTTTTTGGTCTAACTTATTCGTACAAAATAAAAAAATCCAGCTAACAGAGAAGTAAAATCTCTATCAACTGGATTTTCTCTGCGTATAACAGAAAAAGCAGTTTACTCCAATTCTTTTAATAGTTGTTTATATTTAATATGGGCATTCTTAAAAGCAACCATAACTGCTTTTTGAGAAGATCCAAAATAACGATTTTCTACTTCCTTTAAAACGGTGTCTAAATCTAACATCGATTTCCCGACTACAATAGACTTAATGAAGGAAGAGGTTATATTGATAGTGGAAGAACATTCTGCATCAATAATTGTGTGAGAGACTCTATCCACCACTAACGCAATAAAAAAACCATTGTATTGCTGCATAATGGCATTATTAGAGGATGTTTTACTTTCTCCAATAATATATATAGTATTTGCATGATACATGTGATACTCCTCCTATAAACATCTGGATATTGCACGAGATATTTATGAGATCATCATAAACATTCGAAGCAATGCATATGTCGTAAGAAAAGGGCTCTGTCTTGAATAACAGCAAAACTAACAAACTTTTCTCTCTATCATTTTGATTTTGACGAAAAAAGATAGATTTAGATTATATAAAAAATTGTAATACACCACTCTTTTTTACGCAATACATTTTTGAGTATTTTCTAAATATTTTAACAAATAGTGTGAGAAAAAATAACATTTGCAGACACACGAGAAAACTCCCTTACTCTTATCAATATTTCCCTACTAATGGAGAAGATTCTAATTTGATGTATTCTCCATTTTCTGCGACACAAACGGTATTTCTTCCCTCTCTTTTGGATGCATATAGCGCTTCATCCGCCTCGCTAATCAACGGGATAAGAGCTAGACAGTTTTCCTTTATAGCCACGCCAAAGCTCGCAGTAATATTAATTACTATTTCCTTATAATAGAAAGGGGATTCTGCGATTAATCTTCTTAATTTCCTAGAAAGGTCAATGGCTGATTCTGCTTCTTTTCCAAATAGAAAAAGAATAAATTCCTCTCCACCGTATCTGCCAAAAACTCCATTCCCTGGCACCAGAGCTTTACTTAGAGATGCAATATGCTTTAATGCTTCGTCTCCCCCAAAATGTCCATATGTATCATTTATTTTCTTGAAATGATCAATATCAAACAGGATAACGGCTATCTTTCTATGCTTGACAAGCATCTCTTCAGCAAGGGCTGTAACATAAGCACGGTTATATATTTGTGTCAGACTATCTGTGTATGCCAATTTTGTTAAGCTGAGCTGTTCCTTCTTTTGTTCCGTAATATTTGCAAACATAATGGAAGTACCGACAATGGCTGACTCTCCTTTTTTAATCGGAGAAATCTTAACTTGATAATATTCCGTTGCTGATTTATTAGTCCTTTCCACTTCCGATATGACAGAATCCGTATCGATGTTTTTTAACAGTCCAAGAATTGGATCATCCAGCCCTAATACAGCTGCTATATGTTTTCCTCTTTTCACATCAATAAATAATCTAGAAGCTGCCTTATTAAAATCTTTTAGATGATATGTCTGATCTAAAACTAGTACTGCCTCTCCCATACTTTCAAATATATAATCCTTTTCTATTGGCGGGACCAACAAAAACTTCGTAGATATGATAGCATATAAATAAAGTGAACTAGAAAATAGCATGGCAATTGGAACAGGATCTAAGCCGTTTGGAGTAAGTCCTATCAAATAAGAAAAAGACGCGCCAACAGGGACAAGAATTCCTGTCAATAGTATGGCTACTTGTTTTGTTTGCCTAGATTTCTCTTTAAACCAATAAATCGATAGTAATACAAAAGCAATGGCAGACGCTCCGAACGAGTAAGCACCGTGTAGCAAATACCATTGTCCCATCGTAATTTGCATGAGAGGAGTTGCGTTTCGATATTCTAAATATACAGATTGATAGAATAAATGATGATAATCATTTGTCGCAACGAGTAAAAAGGAAAGGGCTGGGATTAAATAATAGAAAAAATACATTTTTTTATTTAAATGCCTATCGTAGCCGATATATTGCAAAACAAGAATTAATGTAGCTGGTGCCGAAAACGGCATACCTAAATACTGAACAGCTGTCCAAAATTTCATTCCTTCTATCGTTGTACTGGCAAGTCCTAATGCATACCCAAATGCATAAATAGCATTAAAGCAGGAAAACCACAAAAATGTCCGCATTCCCTCAAATGCCTGTCTATTCATATACGCAATAATGGCTAATATCACATGCAATGCACCCGACATCGTGATTAAAACAATAAATACCATGACAGTATGATCCATTACTTTTGCTCCTGTATCCTCATCATCTGGCTTTTGTTCATTTAGTTAGTTCCTCTTTTCTTTATGTTCTTCCACCTATTATAAATCTTGTGAAAACCCGTTACTAGATTAAGAAATTAAAAATCGGCTATTTTACAAAATAAATAGCAAGCGATTGCTCCATCTATCAAATCATTTCACAAAAAAACAGAGCCTTCCTACTATGGCTCTGCACTTTTCTTATTCTATGGAATGCAAAATTTTCTTAGCTGTTTCTTCCCCATTCGCTATACATGCTGCAATTCCTACTCCATAGTAGGAACAACCAGCTAGATGCACATTAGGGTATAAAAGAGCTAAGTCTTGGCTAAGTTGTTCTACTGCTTGCTTATGTTCTAATGAGTAAACAGGCATCGCATTAGTCCATTTTGTCACTTCATAACTTTTAGGTTTTGAAGTAATTCCAAGACTTCTCTCTATATCCTTTCTAGCCTCTTGGATTAGTTCCTCTTCTGTAAGGCTATTTAGCCGTTCATAGGCTGGATTTGTTTTTTTATAGAATAGACGCAATAATAGCTGATTATTCTTCGATGTATGCTTCCACTTTCTACTTGTCCACGTACAAGCATTACAAACAATATCACTATCCCCTGCGACTATAAAGCCTGTTCCATCTTTAGGCAGTTCATCATCGGAAATATCATAGGACAAATATAAGGTGATATTGGACGAATTTTTCAACTTGCTAAAGACAGGATTTAATTCATCCTTCCTTAAAATATGCTGTGTTACATTGTGGGGAGTAGATAAGACAACCATGTCTGCCATTTCTTCTTCCCCATTGGATAATTGAACTTTATATTGGTCTGCTTCCTTATTTATTCGTGTAACAGCTATTCCCTTTCTAATGGATACATCTTCTAATACCTTCTCCAGTCGATCTATAATTGTAGATAACCCATCTTTAAAAGAAATAAATTTCTTATTCGCAGCAGATTGAAACGATTCTTTATTCTTCCCTAACCCACGGATGATGCTTCCATACTGCTCCTTATATTCGAGCAGATAAGGTAGGGTGGAACCCATTGTTAACGAATAAATATTTCCAGAGTAAACGCCCGCAAGAACTGGTGCAATCTGCTTTTCTACGATTTCCTTTCCCAGATAATACTCTAAAAATTCACCAATGGAGGATTCTCTCGTAAAGCTTGACTTAGTACGAAAAAGATCCTTTAAAGCCTCTAGCTTTCCTCGAGTGGAAAGGAGTTCACTTGTAAAAAGAGCTTCTAATGTCATCGGAATACCGAAAATAGAATCCTTGGGAATTTCTAATAATTTGTTTTGTGTATGAATATAAGATGTCCCTGTTGCGTTATAAACAATTTCTTCTTCTAAATTAAGTTCCTTAACAAAGGGAAGAACATTTTTATTGCGGGCAACAATGGAATCTGCTCCTGTTTCCATAAGCAGATCATCTTTTGTAACCGTATGGATTTTCCCGCCTAGGTAGTCATTTGCCTCCACTAAAACTAGTCGAAGTCCTAATTGTCTTTCTCTATTTTCCTTTTGCAAATAATACATGGCAGATAATCCTGTTATCCCACCACCTACAACTAAAACCGTTTTCACTTTCTTCCACCTCTTTTAGCAAAATTCCCTCTTCTAAATACCTTCTTATTAATAGCTTTTTTTATTATAAAGCATCATGACCACTTTCTTTCTCATCATCATCGCTTTTTTTGTGTCTATTTGTTCACAATTTAATTGCAAATTAGCTGATTATGCCCTTATATTCCATTGTATAATAATAGTAGCCACGTAATGTAAGCGCTTCTCTTCGGATTCGCTATCAATTTTATCAACGCAACAATTATAACGTATTCCTAATGAATGACAAAAAATTTGATTGGTGGTGTCTATCTATTATGGCTAACAGCCGGCTATCTGTTGCTATTCATATCCTATCTTTAATTGCCTCGAAACCATACGAACAAATAACCTCTGATTCTATTGCAGAAAGTGTGAATACAAATCCTGTAGTGATAAGAAGAATGTGCGGACTTTTAAAAAGAGGAGGAATGCTAACGAGCAGAGCAGGCATTTCTGGGGCATCCTTATTAAAATCTCCTGCTGATATTACTCTTTTAGACATTTATTTAGCCGTTCAACCAAAAAGTGAATGGTTCGCAATACATGATCATCCAAATCACCGTTGCCCGATAGGAAGCAAAATTCATCCAACCTTAAACAGGACTTTTTCTACCATCCAACTAACAATGGAAAAGGAATTAGAACATATTACACTACAAGATATAATGGATGAAATGGAAATATACAGTAAAATTTAACCTGAATAAGAACGACAAAGAAACTAGCCATCAGGTATCCCTCATATGCTAGTTTCTTTGTCGACTTGGATCATCTCTTGGAAGATATTCTCCCAATCTTTTAACATGGCAAGTTGCTTTCTTCTGCTCTGCCACACTTGGCTACCAGCATTTTCTGCCATCTTTTCACAGGCATGAATAAATTGATTCACTTCTGGCTCCCCTAGCAAAAGTTCATAAACGCCTTCTTCTACATATCCTTTTGTTGAAGGCAAGTTCATCCCTATCACTGGTTTTCCAGCAGCAAGAAATTCAAAAAGCTTTAATGGAAAAATAGCCTTATTATATGGAGTATCCTTATATGGCATAATCCCTATATCAAGCATATGCATATAAGCTGGAACCTGATTTCTCGATACACTTCCCATCCATTGAATATTGGGTTCCTTCAATAATTTCATAAATTCCGGGCTGTTATTCGTTCCATCTGGACCAACTAATAAAATGGTCCAATCCCTTCTCATTTGTGCAATTTGCTGGATTAATCCAAAATCAAGCTTTGGTTTAATCCCACCAATGTAACCAATCGTCAGCCCTTCTTTTTCTATAACTGGCTCCCTATTCTTCCGTTCTTGAAAAAGCTCGTATTCTACTCCATTTTCATACGTAAAAATCTTATCTCGATAAGCTGGTGTTCTACTTATTATTTCCTCCGCTAAAAAGCTTGAAGTACAAGTAATATAACTTGCATTTTCAACAATTGTTTGTTCACTTTGATAGATGATCTTTTGCTTTAAATAAGAAAGGAAAGAAAATTTCCCGCTCAATTGTTCTGCCCATAAATCACTGCAATCATAAACGATTTGATCCCAGGAATATATCTTATGCAAAGTCGGAAAGGCAGGATAGGTATACCATAAATTCACCAAATAATCCCCTTTTTTTTCCGCTAAATAATTACTTAAACTTCGGAGCTTCTTTTGGTAGAAAAAGGGGATAAATCGAGCGAATCGTTGTACTTTATAATTTCCCAAATCACTGATTATCCACTGGTAAATACCATTTTCTAATCTCGTTACTTCTGGTGTCTGTTTTTCCCCTGGACATAACCAGATTACTTCCTCTGTTTCCTGCTGCTTTTGCAGAAATTCTGCAAATCGATGTCTTCGATAAGTTAAATTGTCTAAATTCCAAACGCCAGTTGCAACGATAACGTGGATTGTTCTCATTTTCTATGCTCCTCTACCTTCTACAGTCTCTTCCGAATAGCATTATAAGCATAATGAGAAAAATACCAGGATGACTGCAAGAAATTCAACTGCTCTATTTGACGATAAACATGCCAATTATTTTTTGCTGCTTTCCATTTATTTTTAGAAATTGAATCATTTCCTACCCTGTATTCTGCTAATATTTCGTTTAAGCCAAATGCACGGAAACCTCGCTTCAAAATCATTAACCAAGTTGCTAGATCCTGCCGAGTACGGATGTTGGGCATTTGAAAATTCCCTACTTGTTCACGATCAATTAGAACAGTAAGACAACCAACAATTGTATTTTTTAGCATGGTTTGATAATCCACTTGCTCAGGAACTCGAATATATTTATTTATCTGCTCTCCTTTTTGATCAATACACTCATAAGCAGTAAAGGTGAAAGCATACTGATTTTCCTTCATATAAGCTAATTGAACTTCAAGCTTTTCTTGTTTCCATCGATCATCACTGTCTAAAAAGGCAATATATTTTCCTCGTGCATGCTCGAGCGCCATATTGCGAGCAACAGCCGCTCCACCATTAACCGTTCTGTAAAAAACTCGAATTCGCTCTTCTACTTTTTCCCATTCCTTTAATACCTCAACTGTGCCGTCTGTGGAATGGTCATCAACAATGAGCAGTTCCCAATCTGTGTATGTTTGTTCCCTAACAGACTGGATGCTAAAAGATATATACTCTTTACAATTATAGGAAGGCATAATAATGGATACAGATGGAGCCATCTTCCACTCACCTCTTTTAGTCAGATTCAGATTTTAAGAACACCGGATAAATAATCCATAAACAACTGAGCATGATGCCGATCATAACACCCATTAGCGCTCGATCTCGAGGAGAGATTACACGATTATCCCCACTTACTGCTACGACATCCTTAACTAGCATTGCTGGCTGCATATTGACTTGTTTTGTTTTTAGTTCATATAGAAATCGTTGTTGATCAACAGCTGATTCTGCTTGAACAGTTATTTCTTGAAGCTGATCAATGCTTTCTGAGATAATTTCTTCTTTTTCTTGATAATACTGTTGATCCATTTCCAGAAAGGCAGTTACTAATTCTGATAAGGAATCTACGGCTTCTTGTTCACTTGGACCAGTAAGTGTAAAGCTGATCTTTTTAGGGGTATCCGCAGAAATAAGAAGCTGTTCCTTCTCTATATCGACACCGGGTAAATAGTGTACAAAAGTCGTTTCATTTCTTAATAAGGATGCAATTACTTCACTATTATTTAAGTACTCATTTTCATAATTCCCTAGTAAAATAGTTGCCTCTGCTTTAACTGCTCCCTTTTCTTTCCCAGCTGGGGCAAACCATCCTATTGCTCCTAAAAGGGCACTAAGCAATAATAAAGGAATAAAATATTTTTTCCATCTAGTGGCTATAATTGATAAAACAGACTTCACAAACGAACTCTCCCTTACTGCTGTGAAAGTTAAGATTCTAGCTTTTTATTTTTATAAACAGACAGTGTACATAAAATAAACCCAAGAAACACCCAATGAAAATATAAGTTCATCACCGAACTGGGGCTAATACTCGAAATAATGAATGATACCATTCCGATCATACACGCCTCTAACAACATTTTATCTGTCCCGCTTTCCGTCTTTTCGTACGCTCGATAGAATGATATAAATGCATAAATCAATATCATTAAGTAGCCAAGCAAAATCATTAAGCCAAAGTTTCCGGCGATTTCGGCATACCAATTATGTACTTGGTAGACATTTCCTGTTGGAAAATAACTCTTATACTCCAGATAATAAGGAATATTTCCTGCTCCAATTCCAAATCCATAAGAATCGAGCAAATAAGAAAACGTATTTCTTAAAAGATTGATTCTCGCTAAGTTTGATGGTAGCACTTCATTAAGCTCATATTGTCCGGATAACTCTATAAGACTCTGAATTTTACTAAATCCTCTGTTAGCAAATATTATTCCTCCTAGTAACCCTACTCCAAGACTAATTCGCAATATTAGTTTCTTCCACCACTTCGGAATGATCAGGAATATATACACTAATCCGCCTCCTGCAAGCGCCAGTAATCCAGCACGTGATTCTGTTAAATAGATAAGCAGGAAAACTAAGATGCTTAAAATAAACATAGATCCCTTCAGCATTGTTCTCTTAGTATTTTTTACAACAGCTAAAAACAAGAAAAAAGAAATGCCTAAATAGACAGCAAAATCATTTTGGTTGTAAAAAACGGCTGTCGGATACGACAGTTTATAACTGGAAGCACCATATAATCCGGAACTTGGTAATTGAATAGAAAAGATATAATTCACAAATCCTATTCCTACTAATAAAATGGTCATTCCAATCCATCCTGCCAAAAAGTACTGGAGCTGTTGCCGAGTTTTAAATGTTACATTCGCTAAATAGACAAATGCTATTCCCATAACCAATAAAGACATGTATTTAAGGGAAGCAATAATAGAAATGGACCAAAGAATAGAAATGGTTCCATAAAGAATCCATCCACCAAAGAACAACCAAATAAACGGTAGTCCACTGCGGTTAAAGTCGTGTACCATCCTTTTTTTGTACAAAGCAGTGCCTACATATAAAATGATTGCCAATAATAGCAATATTCTGTATAAAAAAACGGTAAAAGCACCAACATTCACACTCAGGATGGACTGATTAAGAAAGGTGGAAAGCAATAAGACATACATGACATTTTGAAATAATTGATCAAGTGTTATGATTGATTTCAAATATATTCCCACTTGAATCGCAATCCATATACATACGATGGGAAGTATCCAAGTTAATTGATATATCGTTGTCCAATATAAAACGGTAAGACAACCGATACCTAATACGCTGAACCCTATTGTTTTGCTTACTGTACGGTTATTTCCCAACTTCTACAATCCTTCCTCCCTACCTTTTGATTACTTTTGTAAAACTTGTTTGGATGAGAATAGCGTTTCTCTTAATCCATATTCTAAATTGGTTTGTGGCTTCCATTTCAGCTTTTGTATTGTCTGTTCATTGCATAAAATACTATGGAGAATATCGCCTTCTCTTTCTGCTTTATAAATCGGTTTTAATGATACCTCACTTATATCAGCTATATTTTCCCAAAGTTGATTTATCGAGATTCGATTATTGGCTGAAATATTCAAGCAAAGATTTTCAACCTGCTTTAATGCATGTAAATTTGCGCTGGCAACGTCTTTTACATAAATGAAATCTCTTGTTTGTTCTCCAGATCCGTATATGACTGGCGCCTTATTTTCGAAAACACGATCAGCAAAAATAGAGATAACCCCGCCTTCTCCTTTACCATCCTGCTTTGGTCCATAGACATTGCTATATCTTAAAATCCCATAGGAGAGTCCATATAATTTAGAAGCTAACTTCAAATATTTCTCAACCGTCAATTTCGTTAACCCATAAGGCGATTCTGGCAAAGTTGGATGTTCTGTCGTAACAGGGAGCTCGACTGGATTCCCGTATACAGCTGCAGAAGAGGCAAATAATATTTTCTGTACAGAAGCGCGAATAGCTGCTTTAATGACATGCAATGATCCTTTTACATTTACATTCTCATCATGTAATATGTCATGAACGGATTCTGCCACACTTACTTGGGCTGCTTGATGAATAATATAATCAGGTTTTAAGTCGACAATATAATCAATCACACGAGAATCCGTTATATCAAACGGGCATATTTTAATTGGTAAATCCTTAATATTCTCAAATTTCCCAGTAGAGAAATTATCGATAACTATTACTTCATATCCCTCATCTAACAAACTCTCGACAATATGTGAACCAATAAAGCCTGCTCCACCAGTAACAAGAACCTTGGTCATTACGCTTCCTCCCAAAAGTGATTTAATTGATTAGTAGATTCAATTGACTTACTTGCTAATTCTTGGTAATTCCTCAGTAGTTTTTTAGCATTATCAACTGCAGAATAGTTATCAAGAACACGCTGATATAATTGTTCTGCAGCTTTGTCAAACAAGGCTGCATCAGCTGCTTGCTCTTTCACTCTTGTTACAATCTCTTGTACCGACCGAGGCTGAATCAGCAAATCGGCGTACTCTCCAAATAAATCTGGTATCCCGCCGACACTTGTGCAAATGATCGGTATTTTTAAAGCCATTGCCTCTATAACAACTGTCGGCAATCCTTCCGAATAGGATGGTAAAATAAAAATATCGCATGCTGATAAATAATCGCTTACCTTCTCATTAGGAATTTGTCCTGCTAAGAATAATCGTTTATTATACGTTTTTTCCTTTTGCAGCCTTTCTTTTCCTTGGCCGGCTCCCACATAAACCACTACATAGTCTTCCGGAAGATAAGCTAATGCCTCCGCTAATTCAAAAATCCCCTTTTCTTTCACAAGACGCCCTACAAACAAAATGATTTTTTTATTGACAGGCAATGCTAATTCCTTTCTAGAGCTTTCTTTCAAAGCAGCTGCCTGATTTAATGTAAATTTCGATAAATCAATTCCGAGCGGTAACGGCAAACACTTTCTCCCAGTCTTCATCTCAGCTGCAGCAGCCAGATGTTCTCCTACGGCAATAACTTCATCTGCGGACTTCACTGTTTTTTGAAAAATACGCTCCGCACTTCGACTAAATGATGGATAAATATGTACATCACTTCCATGTAATGTGAGCAGCCAAGGCTTTTTATATTTAGAGGCAACGATTCTTGCTGCCCCTCCCGAAGGCATAGCAAAGTGTGCATGGATCAAGTCAGCCTCTATGTTCTCTTTCTTCCAGGTTTTAAGAATACACGCTGCGATACGTTTATCTGGCTGAAACCAGCGAAGTTGACCAGGTGTCGCTCTATACACAGGCCTATATATGTTTACACCATGCCTTTTCTCTAAATATGGATAGTTCTTTTTACGATATTTTTTCTTCCATATTCTAAAGAAAGAAGCATTTAATGGAACTGGATTAATAACTGTTATCTCCACTCCTAAAGAAGATAATGCTCTTACCTGTGTTTCATGAAACACCCCGCTTCCAGGGTTATCTGCACTAGGGTATACACTTGTTATCCACAATACTTTCATGATACACATCCTATCGTTCGGCTTATTGACTTATTCCTTTTATTGATATTCTTCTCGAAATGCTACATGTTTTAATGCATGTAGCATTAGCAAATAAATAATCCCGCTTATCAACACAGACCATACAAGTGCCCAAACCAAATTATTATGAATAGAAGTCATTTGCGTTTTTAACAATAACGCAATCCCACTGCTGACCACCGCAAGAATCAATGGCAGCAGTAATGCTTTTACATAACTTTTTAGCTGAAGCCCTATCATTCTAGTTAATAGGATTCTCCCACCGATAAAATTAAGAATGCTTACACCTACATATGTCCATGCTACTATTTCCAGCTGATTACTCCGAACTGCTGCTAATAATGCTAACCCGTAACAAACTAACACTCCTAAGTCCCAATAAAAAGCAATGTCTGCTTTTCCCTTTGCTAATATAATGCTCCCATTGGGATTCATAAGGACCCTTAGAATTCCTACTATAATCATAATTTCTAAAATAGGAACAGCCGCCATCCATTGCTCTCCAAAGAAGATTGGGATTACTAAATCTGCAACAGCATAGAGCCCTAATAGCAATGGAAACGACACAATTGCTAATAATTTGGTCATATATAAATAACCACTCTCTAATGCCCGATTATTATTTTTATCTTTCGCAAACACTGGAAAAGCAACTCTCGTTATAATAGGATTTAACTTAAGAACGGGAATGGTGATAATTTGATAGACTAGGTTATAAATCCCTAATGCCTCCATGCCCATAAATCTTCCAATCAACAACATATCCATATTGCTTCCCAATCGATTTACGAGCCGTGATAAAAGCTGATACACACCAAAAGAGAAAAATTCTTTACAATCTTTAATATCTAGCACAAAGCTTGGTCTCCACTTTGGAGAGTAACAAATATAAAAAAGAATTCCTTTCAAGGAATAAAGGCAAACCTGTGACCATACATAAGCATTAATTGGATTTTGCTTTATAAATAGGAGCAGTCCAATTAAGAGACTAAAGCTAAAAACATTTGAGAACGTTTCGATCTTTCCTAATGTCTTAAACGATAAGTCTCGCTGCATTAAGTACTGTGACTGCTGTCCTATAGGAGCAATCAAAAATACAATTGATAGTAATCTGACCTTTCCCTCTAACTCTTTTGTTTGAAAATAGTCTGCAATCATCGGACTTGCTGCCTGCATAAGGAAACAAATAAATATTCCTAAAAGAACATTTATCCAAAAAAGGGTAGACAACTGCCTGTCTGTTGCATGATGTTTTTGGATGACTGCAGCACCTAAGCCTAATTCAACAAAAATTTGTGCAAAGATGGTGATTGTCGTCAGCATGCCAATCATACCGAATTCCTTTGCACTCATGATATTTCCCAGTACAATAAACTGCCCAATCTGTAAGAGAGTAATAACAATCGTCGATATACTGGTCCATTTTGCTCCACTATTGATTTTGCCTTTTATGGAGTCCAATTACCTTGCACCCTCTCCTGTGAGCACTACTTTTATCGTCTTTACTAAAATTTTCATTTCCAAAGAAAATGTTACATTATTAATATATTGAAGATCGTACTTTAGCTTTTCTCTTGGTGTGATGTCATACCCTCCATTGACCTGTGCAAGACCTGTTAATCCTGGTTTTACAAGCAGCCTATTCGAAAAACCATCAATTTCCTTGCTAAATTGTTCCGTAAAAGAAGGTCTTTCCGGTCGTGGTCCGATAATAGACATATCACCTTTTAAAACAGAAAATAATTGTGGTAACTCATCAATTCTTGTTTTTCTTATAAATGAGCCAATTTTTGTAATTCTCGGATCATTGACCTCTGCCCATTTTTCCCCGTCTTTCTCCGCATCCATTCTCATCGATCGCAATTTAATTAAGCGAAAGCATTTGCCATTCTTGCCAACCCTTTGTTGGACATAAAAGGGAGAACCTGGTGAATCTATGCGGATGAGAATAGCAAATAGAAGAATCAACGGGAGAGTTATCACAATACCTATACTTGCTATAAAGAGATCCATCATTCTTTTAAAAATTTGATAAAAGGAAACTTTTTTAGAAGATTTAAGGTTATTTGCTTGTACAATTGATATCTCTTTTAAAATATGGATACTCCTGTTAGCCTGCATGTTTTTTCACCTCAAAGTTTTATCTATCTGAGCTATCAGATTTAGTATAGGGTTCCAATGTTAATAAATCATTGAATCTATTTTAAGGAATAGTAAAGGATTGTAAATTTCCGATTGATGTTGACATAAAATGGAGCATGCTAAGCTGATTTGGATTACTCTTTTTATCAAACGAAGCGGGGAACACAGAGGTGGGAAGCGTAAGTATTCAATCAAATATAACCCCAAACAATTATACATTTACATTAAAAAATTCGTATAATTGTTCGGGGCTTTTATTTATTTTAAGAATGCAGGTATATGAAAATAACCAAAAAGGAAGAAATTAACAGAAAGGAGCTCTCTGTGCTCAAAAGGAAGAGGAGCAGAGAAAAAAGGTAACAGAAGTCATCTCATGCTACAACCAACATATAAATTTATTGAAGCTCCCATAGGAGTCTGGAAATGCAGTTTAACTATGTACAATTTGGATATTTCCCCAAAACCAACTTTATATGGAGAGGCGGGCATGATAGCCTAGTGAAGAGGAGCAGCTATTGATAACGTTGGCTTCCCGGCTCATTAATGCCCGCAGATTCTCCATATAAAGTTATGACGTTCCTTGAATAAAATCAATTTTTGTACATTAGGCGCATAGAGTGTCTGTAGCACAATGGAACGAATTGGTTTCACCACTAAATTAGAGATTATTCGTCTATATTTTGTTCCAGCCACTTTCTTTTCCTGATTTATTATCTGCTTAATAAAACCGTAATTACTCCAATGAAACATACACTACATAAACACCATGTATCTTGTTTCTTCCAATATACTCTCCGAAATGCCGAGCGTTTTATTCCCGCACGGTATCCTTTAACATCCATCATATTAGCCATGTCCTCGGCTCTATTCAGAGAACTCACAAATAAAGGAAGAAAAATTGGGACTAATGTTTTCATCTGCTGAAATAACGAGCCTTGGCCAAACTCCGTCCCTCTTGCCTTTTGAGCATCCATCACTTTTTGTGTTTCATCTAATAAATTGGGAATGAATCGCAAAGAAATAGATAACATAATGCTAATATCATCTACAGGTACCTTAATAAAACGCAATGGAGATAGCAGTTTATTTATTCCATCTGTCAAATCGATTGGTTTTGTAGTTAATGTTAAGACAGTAGATAAAAATACAATAAGAACAAAACGACTAAAGATAAAGATTCCATTTATTAATCCATACTCTGAAATAGTAATTGGCCCCCATGCTATATATACATTACTGCCAGAAGTAAATAGTACCTGCAATATTACGGTAAATAGAATGAGCCATATCATTGGTTTGACTCCTCGTACATAGGTGCGAAAAGGGACTTGTGATAAGTGCATAATGAAAAGGGTAATCATCCATAAAAATAAGTAGGCCATCCAATTATCTGCTATAAATAGCATAGCTATAAGTAAAAGGACAGAAATCATTTTTGCCCGAGCATCCAACTGATGGAGCCAGGATTCTCCCGGAAAGTATCTTCCTAATATTAATTTATTCATACTAATCCCACCGAAACTAAAGCATCTGCTAATTCATCCAGCGTTAAGCAAACCCTTGGTAATTTTATTCCTGTTTCTTGTTCAATTTTCATTTGATAATACCGAGCCTGTGGCATTTCCAGCCCCCAACTTTCCAATAAAGCTGGATCTGAAAAAATCATTTTTGTTTTGTCCGATTTGATAATTTTTCCTTGATCCATTAAAATAACTTGGTCTGCGAATAAAGCCACATCCTCCATATCGTGTGTAACGAGAATAGTTGTTAAAGATGCTTGTTTATGCCAAGTAGCTAGAAGAGACATTATTTCCTTTTTCCCCTGCGGATCCAACCCCGCCCCAGGTTCATCTAAGACAAGTACAGATGGCTCCATTGCTAATATTCCTGCAATCGCCACTCGCCTTTTTTGTCCTCCCGATAAAGCAAAGGGGGATTTTGATAAAATAGACGGCTCTAAGCCCACTAGCTCAATTACCTGTGCAGCCTTTTCTTGCGCTTCTTCCAACGATACGCCAAAGTTAAGCGGACCAAAACAAATGTCCTTTTCCACTGTTTCCGCAAATAATTGGGACTCTGGAAATTGGAACACCATCCCCACTTGCTTTCGAATCTTACGGATATTCTCTTTTTGGATAGGTGTTTCTATCATTGTCTCTCCTATACGAACACTTCCTTTTGTTGGAAGAAGTAAGCCGTTCAATATCTTTAATAGACTTGATTTTCCTGCACCAGTTCTTCCGATGAGTGCTGTAAAAGTACCTGATTCAATAGTAAGATTGATGGAGTTTAATACATTGGGTTTACGGATCGGTCCAATTTGATAATTAGCAGATACATCTTTTAATTCGATTTGCATATCCATCGCACCATTTCTTCTTCTGTCATATATTTATCTGGAACCTTACTCCCTCTATTTTTCAAAGATTCTCTGAGTTTCTCTGAAAATGGTTTTTCTAAGGTAAAATCTGTATAAAACAACTGAGAGGGACTTTCAATTTTTGTTATTCTCCCTTGTTCCATGACCATTACTCTATCAGCCTGTGCAGCTTCTTCCATGTCATGCGTAATGGATAGGATTGTCATTCCCTTATTTGTTAATTTGCGTATAATTGCCATTAATTCCTTGCGACTTCTTGGATCTAACATAACAAAGGCCTCATCCAATATAAGTACCTTGGGCTCTAATGCCAGCATTCCTGCAATTGCAACCCTTTGTTTTTGACCACCTGATAATTGAGAAGGATCCACCATGCGAAAGTCGAGCATATCTACATCTGTTAGTGCTTGATCCACTTTTTCATGCATTTCTTCATAAGACATATTTATATTTTCCAGCCCGAAAGCCACATCATCTTCTACGGTTGTTCCAATGAATTGATTTTCTGGATTTTGAAAAACAATGCCAATCCCCTGAGCACCTTGCCCTTTCTTTTGACTAACTCCATTTATCTTAATTTTCCCTTCATCGGGTTGAAGCAAGCCAACAAGTAAATGAGCTAAGGTGGATTTCCCACTTCCATTATGACCAATTAGCGCTGTCCATTCTCCCTCTCTTAATCGAAAGGAGACATTTTCCACATGACTCTTATCACGCTTTTTATCATACCGAAAGCTTAATTCCTGCACTTCCAAAACGGTTTGCAAAACCAATCCCCCCTCCATAGAAAAGCTTAGAACGCTAGCAATATACTTATTTAATTAATAATAAATGACATAGCTAAAGATAATACTAGACATCCATTCACGATAATTAAATTTTTCACTGCTAAACTAAATGTTTTAGATTTAACTTGGATTTGGTTAAAAATCCGAATATGCTTGTAAACTGGTAAAATAGCAATTAAGCTAATTAACGCGATAACTGGTAGTAAGTGAAAAAATACAGAGATTAGTATAGCCATAAAGGATCCCGCATAAAGGCCATTATATAGCCATAAGGAGTATTTCTTTCCTAAATAAAACGGTAAAGTGAAACGATGATTTTTTATATCGTCTTCTACATCACAAATATTGTTTGCCAGCATAAGATTCGCGATCGTAAACATACATGGTAAAGATACAATGATAATTTCGATTATTTTTATTATGTTTACTTGCAGCAAAATCATGTCCTGTTCCCAGACTAAGGACGCAATCCCATAATCAAACGCATTGACATAGACCGTAAGGAAAACGATCCCAAATCCCATTGTTACACCAGAAAAAACTTCTCCTAAAGGCATTCTTGATAAAGGAATTGGTCCAAAGGTATAGAGGATGCCAATGCAAAAGCAGATAAATCCAATCAAAAGCACCAATAATCCTGTTTCAACAGTAAGCCAAATACCTAGCCCCGTTGCTGTTAAAAAAAGGGTGAATATGGTTGCGATAACGGTGCTTTCCTTTATCCCCTCTTGTCCTATTACGTTTTTTTCCTTCTTATATTCGTCACTATTTGCCTTTCGATAATCCATATAATTATTAATCGCCGTTGTTGTTAAATCAAAGATCAACATAGAGGCAAAAAATATTAGTGTATTTTTCCAATGAAGTGCCTCATACCGATATAATACGAATAATATGCCAATAAAAAATGGGAAGATACTAGCTATTTTTGTTTGTATTTCTACTAACTTTAAAAATGAACGAATCGACATTCCAAATGACCTCCCTCTTCTCTTTATTCATTTGCTAATTTAAATTTCTCATTTGTTAAAGTAAATTTACCTTTTAGACCGGAAGTTAAATAAACCTTTTTATCCTTGGTTACAAAAATAGCCTCTATTCCCTCCATTTTTTCTACCGCTTTTAACCCTTCTTCTATCCCTTTTATAAATATGGTTGTTGAATACCCGTCTCCATCAAATGATTTATCAGAAACAATCGTAATACCCGCAACTTCATTATTGACAGAATAGCCATTTTTAGGGCTGAGAATATGATGGTATTTTACTCCATCCACCTCTAAATACCGCTCATATATCCCAGAAGTAACGATCGAAGTATTCGTTTCCTCCATTTTCCCCACCATTTCACCTCTATCGGAAAATGGATCTTGAACTCCTACTTCCCACGGCTTTCCAGAAGGATTTGTTCCTTTTACATAAATGTTTCCTCCTAAATCAACAATCGCAGATTCTACCTTATTATCATTTAATACTTTTATAACTTCGTCTGTAATAAACCCTTTGGCAATTCCCCCTAAATCCAGCATCATTCCTTGTTCCGGCAAAAATACCGTTTGCTTGTCTTCATTTAATTCTATCTTTGTATAGTTGATCAATGGTAGAACAGCATTAATTTCTGATTGTGTTGGCTTTTTCTCGTCCGGGAATCCAATATGCCATAAATTAGTTAATGGTCCAATCGTTATATCAAAGTCCCCTCCTGAGTACCCACTATATTCTTTACCAGCTTTCACTAAACGGTAAATATCTTCTGGGACCTGAACTGGATTCCGACCAGCATTTTCATTTATTTCATCAACAATCGACCCATCTTCATTTACTGTGATTTGGCTTGCCAATAACTCTATTCGATCAAATGCTTTATCCAATACAGCTTCCTTGTCTTTATCATAGATTTTAATCGTGACAACTGTCCCCATTAAAAATTCCGTTCTTTTATACGGATTACTATTTACCATTTCGTCCGATTCCTTTTGTTTTCCACATCCTATTAATAAAAGGAGGGAAAGAAAAAGAATCATAGCGAATTTGAATTTATTCATTAAAATCATCCCTTCTATGAATATCACATTTCAATTGTTTTATCATGTCTTTAAATACAAACAAGTGTTTAAATTCTTGACCATGTGAATTTATTCACATTTATAACACCGTCATTTTATCATTGCTTTCTGCCACTGTCTATCGACTTTTTGGTGGACAAAACCCTATAAAATAGCTGATTTACGCAATAATCATTGTCTTAATAGTGTTTATCAGCAGCTCCTTTAAATATGGAGAATTTATGACAAAAATCCGCTATTTATAAATGTTTCTAAAATGTGAACAATCAAAATTTTAAATTGTAGACATTCTATGAAGTCCATAGACAGATAAAAACCACATTGTTATATTAAAATTGTTCAAAACTTCACAAATAAGCATTTAACAATTAAGGGAGTGAATAGGAAGAATGGACAAGAAAAATATTGTCATAATCGGAGCAGGTTATGCGGGGGTTCATGCCGCAAAAAAGCTTGCTAAAAAGTATAAAAAAGATGATTCGGTTTCCATTACACTTATAGATAGACATTCCTATCATACAATGATGACTGAATTACATGAGGTTGCTGCGCATAGAGTAGAACCAGATGCTATTCAATTTGATTTACGTCGTTTATTTAATCGTACAAAGGTTAATTTGGTTACAGACAATGTGAAACATGTTGATTATCAAAGTAAAGTAGTTACAACTGAACACGGCCAATTTGCCTTCGATTATCTCATCCTAGGAATGGGTGGCGAACCAAATGACTTTGGTACGCCCGGAGTACAAGAAAATGGCTTTACCCTTTGGTCTTGGGAAGATGCTGTTAAACTAAGAGAACATATTGAAAAAATTGTTCGTAAAGCTGCTCATGTTCATGATGAAGCAACAAGAAAGGCAATGCTTACCTTTACTGTATGTGGTTCAGGCTTCACAGGAATCGAAATGGTTGGGGAACTGATTGAATGGAAAGAAAGATTAGCAAAAGACAATAAGCTAGATGCAGAGGATATTACTTTATATGTGGTTGAAGCTGCTCCTACTATATTAAATATGCTAGAACGCAGAGATGCCGATAAAGCAGAAAGCTATATGGTAAAAAAGGGAGTTAAAATCTTAAAAAGCTCCCCAATCGTCGAAGTAAAAGAAGACGCTATCGTATTAAAATCAGGCGAAGAGCTTCCAACTTACACTCTTATTTGGACAGCAGGAGTTCGCGCTAATTCGGATACAAAAGATTACGGCATGTCAGCTGGAAGAGCAGGCCGCTTAAAAGTTAATGCTCATATGGAATCTGAAGACTATAAAGATGTCTATGTAGTCGGTGACTTAGCCTATTTTGAAGAAGAGCCTGGAAAACCAACTCCACAAATTGTAGAAGCGGCCGAACAAACTGCTATGACTGCAGCAAAGAATATTATTGCAGAAATCAGCGGCGGTGAAAAAGAAAAATATGAAGGTAAATACCATGGGGTTATGGTTTCTATCGGAGCAAGATACGGTGTTGCAAATTTAAGCGGCATGCATTTAAGCGGCTGGTTTGCAAATTTCATGAAGCATATGGTTAATCTATATTATTTCTTTGGTATTAGAAGCGGCTATTATATGTACCAATATGTGATGCATGAATTTTTCCACACAAAAGATAAACGTAATATTTTCCGTGATTTCTTAACCCGCTACGGCAATGTTCTTTGGAGCTTACCTTTACGCGTATTTGTCGCAGGCTTCTGGATTGTAGAAGCATGTGCGAAGCTTTGGGGAGAATCGACATGGAAAGATTCTATTTCCAGCTGGTCAAAGGTTCCAAACTTATTTAATGGTCTTGGAGACGATTCATGGTTAACTGCTACAAGTGTCAAAATGCCTTTTGAGTGGCTGCAAACTGCTACAAGTGGGGCAAGTGAAGCTGCTACTTCTACTGACTTTGCAACCCCGATATTAAATAAAATGCCATTCTGGTTTGAGTGGATTATGAAAATTATGCTTCCAACTCCAGAAGTCGCACTATTTATGCAAAAAATGATGATATTTATTGAGTTAGCAATTGGATTAGCCATTCTTGCCGGTTTATTCACATGGTTAGCAAATGCTGCAAGTGCTGGATTCCTAGTAATGTTTACACTTACTGCAATGCTTGGCTGGGATAAAGTTTGGGCATTGCCAGCTTCTATTGCTTTAATGAATGGGTCTGGTCGTACATTTGGATTAGATTATTGGGTTGTTCCTTTCCTTCAAAGAAAATTGGGCGACTGGTGGTATGGTAAAGAACGAGCGATCTATAAAGACTATAAATAATAAAAGATTTGCTAGAAACATAGGGAATTAAAGCCCCCTGTTTCTAGCAGCTTTTGAATCAGTAAAGGAGAAAAAAGAAGCTAGTGGATTTATATTCTTTGATCTTTTCTTAAACCTTAAACTTTTAAATCAATAGATTGTCTTCCACTTTAGGATGCTTGTTCCAATCAATCTATTTAACAATAAGATTAGTCATAGAATAAAGAATCTACCATACTTCATTCTTTTTTGCCCTATACTGATTAATAGGAATCAGTATTTATTTAACCTACAACCAACTTACTTATGGTAATAATTAAATCGCAAGAATGGAAGTTGAGAAGATGACAAAAAATCAACGCCTTGTATATATAGCACTGCTTGCTTCCCAAGCGGTAATTATCAGCTTATTAGAACGGGCTATCCCATTTCCCTTTGCATTTGCTCCAGGAGCGAAGCTTGGATTAGCAAATATTATCACCTGCTTAGCCTTATATACACTTCCCACAAAAGATGCCTTTAAAGTGGTCGCAATTCGGCTCTGTCTCGCCACCTTATTAGGAGGGACACTTTCTACTTTTATGTATAGTGCCAGTGGAGCCCTTTTAAGCTTTATCGGCATGTGGGGTGTAAAGCAACTTGGAACAAAACGAATTAGCTTAATTGGTGTTAGTACAACTGGAGCCATTTTTCATAATATTGGTCAATTAGCCATTGCAAGCTTTGTTGCGCAAACATGGACTGTATTCTTATATTTACCTATTCTATCTTTTATCGGTATCCTATCAGGAATAGCAATAGGAATACTCGCCAACTATTTAATCACACATGTAGAAAAACTACAGTTTTATAGAGATTTATCGGAAATAAACGAATCTAGATAGGAAAGAGGTTAAACTATGCGTGTACATCAAATGTGGGATACGTATCCAGAATTAAAAAATGACTTGTCAAAAGTACTTCAATTAATTGAAAGCAATATTCGTGTTCGTGATAAAGTAGTTGAAAAAACGATTAAGGATTTAATTTATTCCGGTGGCAAGCTACTTAGACCTGCCTATTCCCTACTTTGTTCACAAATAGGTCCGTCTAAAGATAAAAATCGTGCAATAGCAGTGGCAGCAGCGTTGGAAACCTTGCATATGGCGACGCTGATTCATGACGATGTTATTGATGAATCGCCAACACGACATAACATTCCAACCATTCATACTCATAATGGAAATAAGTTTGCCATCTATGCGGGTGATTATTTATTCTGTGTTTGTTTTACCATTTTATCTAAGTACGCAACATCTCTTTCCCATTTAGAATTTAATGCCCGAAGCATGGAAAAAATCTTAAGTGGGGAATTAGATCAATTAAACGCTCGATACCAATCTACTGTTACGGTGAAAAAATATTTAGCAAGAGTATCCGGAAAAACAGCCCAGCTTTTTGCCGTAAGCTGCTATTCTGGTGCGGTTGAAAGTGAAGCAAGCAGACCACTCGCCATGAATGCTTGGAATATGGGGCATTATATTGGGATGGCTTTTCAAATAATGGACGATATTCTCGATTATAAAGGAAATTCCCAAACATTAGGAAAGCCTGTGATGGCAGATATTAAACAAGGTCACTATAATTTACCACTTATCTATGCAATCCAAGCAAATCCGCATGAGCTGATTCCTATATTAGATAAAAAAGAAGCCTTGACTGACGAAGATCTGGCACAGCTTTCTAAACTTATCGCTAAATATAAAGGAGTAGAAAAAGCAGAGCTCCTTGCTAAAAAATATACAGAGAAAGCAATTAAACAACTAAATAAATTACCTGATGGGGATTACAAAAACCGTCTTTTTGAAATTACGCTTAGCTTATTAAATAGGAATGTGTAATGCGTATGGTAAAAATCCGGTCCAACTCTGCATGCTGCTTGTCACTTGTTGGACTCGGATTTTTTAATAGCTGTCATTCTCTATTATGCTTATCTTTAAATTCCCAAAAGCCTGGAATACTGTCTAGGTCATATTGATAGGTAGATTGTATAAGCATTAATTTCAGCTCTTGTGAAAGATCTGTCCTATCATTTGGGCTTGTTCTTTTTGTTAATTTATTTACCTTTGGTTCGAACAACTTTATTAGCTCATGGAGCATTTCCGGATCTGCCTTTGCCCTTTTTACCATCGTATACATATCGGTCATTTTTCCTTTTCCTTTCGCTCGTTTTCCTGAGTTTCCTTCCATTCCTTCAGTAGCTGATCCATTTTTTTATCTAATCTTAGCAGAACAAATAAAGATAAAGTTAGCGGAAAACCAAAATTGCTAATCATTGTCATCCATTGCGTCATATCTACTAATTCCATCTACCTTCCTCCTTATTATTGATAAATGAAAGAATACGTTTTAAAGCCACTTTTCTTGTTTTTGAAACATATTGTTGAGACGTTCGAATTCTCCGGGCAATTTCTGTATCCGTAAATTTATAAAGATAGGCATAGGTAAGGATCTTACGTTGGGAAGAAGTCAAGCTCAGAACGGCTGAATAGATTGTTTTATTTGAAATATATTCCTCCATCTCAGACCATAGTGCCTCCTTCTCGACTATTGCTTCTATTTCAGCCTCTTTATCATTTAGATTAATATCCTTTTCTCCTCCCTCTTCCTTCTCGGTCAGTATTAATGGAAATCGTTTTTGATACATGGATAAGTTTTTATTAAAATTTATGGTACTGTACTCCATCGAAGAAGTGATATACGAAGTAAACCGAATGGTAAAGAAATGCTTTTTAAAAGATTCATCCACCTTTTCTTTATTTTCCTTTGTCGGACATTCTAGCGCTTTTTTTAACAGGTGAACATTGTCCTTTTTCTGCAAAAAACTCTTTACAATTGGATTGCTTAATAATGATTTATTTTCCTCTAAAAATGCGGTAAAAGCTTCTGATTGAGAAGAACGGCATTCTTTCATCCTTTCGACCTCCCAAAAAGGAACATATGTTCTGTTTTTGTTGTAAAAAAAGGGACTAATCTTCATTAGCCTCTTTTGCCTATATGTTATCTTTACCTCCTTCTATATATATAAAGAAAGATTTTATGTAAAAATAACAACCACTTGTCCCATTTTCATTTAATCGATTACAAATAACTTTACATCAAAGATAACATTGTCTTGATTTTCTTCCAATACGACAATAGTCCAGTTTTTGGCTAATATCTTTGTAAATTGCTGAAAGGATTCCTTCGGCAATGTAATAGTTCCAATTGATTCGCCGCAGTCCTCATAGTCTCTTCCCTCTACTAATTGATATTTCAATAGTATAAGCCTTTTTAACGTTCCCTTAGTCAAAAAGGTTATTTCATAATCATCTTGCATAATCGCTTTGACGCTAGCTTTATTGTCTTTATAATAGGAGAAAAGCGTCTGCCAATCTGGCAAGCCATTTCCACAGTTCTGAAAGAACGCAAAATCTTCTGTTTCGAGAGCTTTGCTAACCGCCTCTTCCTTAAATCCCTTTGCTTTCACTTGCTCCAGCATAATTGCAAAATTAAGTGCCACTCTCATCATAAAACTTCTACTCCCTTCCCCACTTCATATTGATTTCATCCCAAGAAAAAGATAAATTGATAGAAAGACTTCATTAGACAGCTTTCTGTACCATTATCTGAATAGTTTAAGTATAATCTATTTTGAAAGGAGTTAGGAAAATGATTACACAAAATCCATTTGTTTCATATAGTGTTGCAATGGTAACCCCCTTTGATCAAAGGGAAAAGCTTTCGCAAACCGGCATCTATTCATTAATAGATTACTATAAACAGAATCATGTCCCGGCACTGCTTATTAGTGGATCAACAGGGGAACAGCATTCCATGACAATCGAAGAAAGACAGATTCTCTATCGGGAGGTAAAGTCCGCAGGGAAAGATGCTTTTCTTCTCATTGGTGGAGTTGCTGCTGTAAGAACGACAGATACCATTCGACTGGCGGAAGCTGCTCAAAAAGAAGGATTAGATGGAATAATGCTTGGCTTTCCTCCTTATTTACGTATTAATCAAAAAGAAGCTGCAGCATATGTTGAACAAGTTTGCGCAGTTACCAATTTACCCATCTTGCTTTACAATAATCCTTCCCGTACTGGATTTAACCTGGAATTAAATACTCTCTATCGTTTAGTAGAGAAACATCCCCAAATAAAAGGGTTAAAGGAAGCTGGAAATCCCGACAATGCTCTTATCCTCCAAAAAGAGCTTGGTTCATCCTTCTCGGTCTTAACCGGTACAGATTTATACCTTTTAGACCATTTGCGCAACGGATATGATGGAATTACTAGTATAATAGGAAATATTTTCCCGCAGGAAATACAACAAATTGTTCAATTGATAAAATCACAAAAATGGGAATTGGCGAAAAAACAGTTCTCCAAATTGCTACCAACGATACATACTATTCTAGAAATAGGTGCACTGCGTGCTATTAAATATCTATTATCTGAAAGCAACATAGAAGCAGGTATTTGTAGAAAGCCATTATCCACTTTGAATAAACAAGAACAGAAAACCCTAATGGAGGTTTGGCAAAAAGGAGAGGCATGATGAAAAAACACTTCCAACCTATTATGCTCTTGATTACGATATTGATTTTAGCTTCTTGCAGCAACAATCAAGGGCAATCAGCAGCATCTAAACAAGAACCTATTTCCATAACCATCTCTGCTGCTGCCAGCATGCAAGATGCGTTAGAGTCAATCAAGGAGAAATTCGAAAAGGAGGATCCAGATATTACCCTAACTTTTAATTTTGGTTCATCTGGAGCATTGCAGCAGCAAATTTCCCAGGGAGCTCCAGTCGATTTATTTCTTTCTGCAGCAGAGGATAAGCTGGCCCTTTTAATAAAGGGTGGCTTCATTAGTGAATCCGATCATACGAACTTAGTTAAGAATAATTTAGTATTAATCACCAATAAACAGTCTGACACTACTATCAATAACTTTGCAGATTTAGAAACATTGGATAAAGAAAAAATCGCTATCGGTATACCCAAATCCGTTCCAGCAGGAAATTATGCAAAAGAAACACTGCAATCCCTGCATATATGGGAAAAGGTCCAAGAAAATATCGTTCCTGCAAAGGATGTGCGCCAAGTTCTATCTTATGTAGAAACAAATAATGTAGCAGCAGGCATTGTTTATGGAACCGACGCAAAGACTTCTGATGCTGTTCAGGTAGCAGCAATTGCGGATGAAGCAAGTCATTCTCCCATTGTTTACCCTCTTGGCATCATCAAAGACAGTAAGCATTATCAGGCAGCTAAAGTTTTTTATGACTATTTGCAAACACCCATTAGTTTAGAGGTTTTTAAAGAAAATGGATTTATTGTTAACTAAAGAGGATTGGAGTAACTTTTGGCCTCCCATTTCTCTTTCCTTGCAAGTATCACTCATCGCCACTGTCTGCGTCATTGTTTCGGGAATAATTCTTGCCGCTTTATTAGCGAGAAAAAAATTTAAAGGAAAGGTATTGCTAGAAACCTGTTTGTTACTGCCAATCGTTCTTCCCCCAACAGTTACTGGCTTTTTATTGCTCGTTGTCTTTGGGCGCAATAGTATCATTGGAAAAGGAATCGAATGGCTTTTTCAACAACCAATTATTTTTACATGGTGGGCTGCGGTAATTGCAGCATTTATTGTGTCTTTTCCTTTAATGTATCAATCGGCAAAGGCTGGGTTTATTCAGATTGATCGCTCGATTGAAGAGGCAGCACGTGTCGATGGGGCAAACGAGTGGAAAATTTTAACATCTATTTCTATTCCACTAGCCTCCCACTCGCTTATATCTGGAAGCATCCTTAGCTTTGCCAGAGGATTAGGAGAATTTGGTGCAACTTTGATGTTTGCCGGTAATATCCCAGGAAAAACACAGACACTACCTACCGCTATTTATGTCGCCATCGAAACTGGCAATATGAGAATGGCTTGGATTTGGGTAATAACCATCACCATTATTTCTTTTATTATGCTAGCTTTATGTCAGCCGAAACAACAATAGCCTTTCTCGTCTTTGCGCATTCCCTTACAGGTTAGTGTCAATACTGATTTCAGAGAAATAGACAAGCATATCATTTGGTATTTTTCCTTTCTCTGCTTTAATCTAAAATGGACAATAATCCACCTATGTGGAATTTTAAGGAGATGATTTTGCATGAAAATTACTTATCATGGTCAATCCACTATTGAAATTAGTACAGAAGGAAAGTCTTTAATTATTGACCCGTTTATTAGTGGCAACCCTTCTGCTGTTACAAAAGTAGAAGAAGTGAAAGTGGATGCTGTTTTACTGACACATGCACATATGGATCATATTCTCGATGCGGCACCAATCGCCAAAGCAAATAATGCTTCAGTTGTTGCTAACCCTGAATTAGCTGCTTATATGTCCTGGCAAGGTGTAGAAACAATTGGTATGAATATCGGCGGAACAGTCGATCTAGGCTTTGCTAAAGCAAAAATGACGCATGCATTCCACAGTTCCGGGATTATTGATGAGGAAAATAAAAATATCTTATATGGCGGAATGCCAGGTGGATATATTATTGAGGCAGAAGGGAAAACCATCCATCATGCCGGAGACACTGGACTTTTCAGTGATATGAAGATGATTGGAGATCGACACCCATTAGATGTTGTCTTTCTACCAATTGGAGACCATTTTACAATGGGACCCGAGGATGCGCTGCAAGCGGCTGAATGGTATCAAGCAAAACTAATTATTCCCATCCACTACAATACATTCCCTGTAATTGAGCAAGACGCTAAAGCATTTGTAACTAAGCTTGAAGAACTTGGTTTGAAAGGGAAAGTATTAGAACTAGGTGAAACATTCGAATTGTAAGAAAAGGATTGTGCTAGAGTACACATCAAATTAGCAATTTTGAAACGTTGCAGACAAACTTGGTTTGTCTGCAATGAATATGAAGTGGGGAAATGAGGTTAATATCGCATAAATACGTGGGATATTAGCCTCTTTTCATTTTTATTAGCAGAAGACTATTGCTTTATCAATCAAGTTTTCCTTTTATCAGCCAAACTGGAGTAGATATCAGCCAAAATTTGATTTTTTCAGCCAAACTGGTGCACTTATCAGCCAATCTTTGATTTTTTCAGCCAAACTGGTGCACTTATCAGCCAAACTCCGGTTTTTTCAGCCAAACTGGTGCACTTATCAGCCAAACTCCGGTTTTTTCAGCCAAACTGGTGCACTTATCAGCCAAAACCCCATTTTATCAGCCAAACCTCTGTCAAACTAAAAAAGGCCGCCCGCAAACGGACAGCCTTTCCTATTATTACATTACTTTGCTTTCTTCTTCCCATTGAGCAATTTCTTTTACTCTTACTTCCACTTGCTCTTGTGTTAGTCCATGTTGCTTTACATAGAAGTTTCTTGGATGGGTGCGGCACTCATGGCTGCAGCTTCTCATATATTTCTCTTCATTTTCTTCACTGCAAAGCATTTTACGGTTACACTCTGGGTTTGCACAGTTTACATATCTTTCACATGGCTCCCCAGTAAAGAAGTCACGTCCTACAATCACATGTTCTTTTTGATTGACTGGCACACTAATTCTTTGGTCGAATACGTAGCATTGACCATCCCAAAGCTCTCCTTGTACTTCTGGGTCTTTTCCGTAAGTCACAATTCCACCATCTAATTGGCTTACATCTTCAAAGCCCTCTTTCATTAGCCAGCCAGAGAATTTCTCACATCTTACTCCACCAGTACAGTAAGTAAGAATCTTTTTACCTTCTAGTTTATCTTTATTTTCTTTTATCCATTGTGGCAGTTCTCTAAATGTTTCAATTTCTGGCTTAATCGCACCTCGGAAATGACCAAGATCATATTCATAATCATTACGAGCATCAATAACAATTGTTTCAGGATCTTGCATTTTCTCATAAAATTCTGCTGGCTTTAAGTGTTTACCAGTTAATTTAAGTGGATCTACATCGTCCTCTAAGCTTAAGTTAACTAATTCTTTTTTATGACGAACATGCATTTTCTTAAAAGCATGTCCATCTGCTTCATCAATTTTGAAAATAGTATCGCTGAAACGCGGATCCTGTCTCATTGCTTCGATATACTTGTCTGTTTGCTCTACCGTACCAGAAACTGTTCCATTAATCCCCTCGTGGGAAATTAGAATTCGACCTAATAATCCTAGTTCTTTACAAAAAGCTAAATGCTCTTTGGTTAATTCCTCCGGATTTTCAATCGGTACATATTTATAATAAAGTAATACTCGATATTCACTCATTGTTCAACACCCTATTCCTTCTAAAAATTATCTATTAATAACTATACACCAATTGTGTCAATAGTAAAAATCCATTGCTTATTTGTAAAATCGCAAACAAACAGAAAGAGACTTCACTCATCGAAATCTCCCCCTGCTTAAAAATAAAGTTAAAATAATTATAAGGTAATACGAGCTAAAAAGAAAGATGCAGATTTTACCTAGTATTAAAATTCCATTCTTTCGTAGCCTTTACATACTATCATAAAAAATACTATTAACTAACTCGAAAGTATAGCAAGGGATACTCCTTAAAGGAGTACCCCTTGTTTGACATTTTCTATTGATTATCCTTCTGTTATGGTCGTATGAAAATGGAGCGCACAACCATATTTAGACTGCTGAAATATTTTCTCTACATGGCGTATGGCAAGCTCCGCTGATAAAGATGTAACAACTACTAGCTCCGCTTTAATCTTGTTAATAACCTTTATGCTAGTTGTGATGTAATCATCCTGGTAATTTTCAAAAACATCCCGGACATAATTTATTTGTCCACAGAAAAATTGAATAGTATATTGATTCATTTTTCTATCACTTTAAGCAGAAGCAGCCGAATCACTTTTTCTCCCCTCCATAACTTACGGCGTTTGCTTTATTTGCTGCCATAACGAATGGTATATACACCAGTGTAGAAACAGCCAAGCAAACAAAACCAAGCAATAGCGCAATATAATTTCCACCTGTTCCAAGGAAAGCAATCAGCGGTCCTGGTGTAGTCCATGGAACGGAATACGCAATTGGCGGAATCAATCCTGATACAATCGCAACATATCCAATAATAATATTTATGGCTGGAACAAGAATAAATGGCACAATTAAAATTGGATTTAATACAACTGGTAAACCAAAAATAATTGGCTCATTTATATTAAATATCCCTGGTGCAAGCGAAAGTTTTCCGATATCTCTGTAATCCTGCCTTTTTGCTACAATAAAGATAGCAATAAGCAATCCCAGCGTCATCCCAGAACCACCATAGTTTGCAAAAGCATCATTAATTGCCCAAGTTACAGGATATGGCGCTCCCCAAGCTGTACCGTGCTCTGCGACGAAGTTAAGATTTTCTAAGCCTGCTTCTGCAAACATTGCTTCCCGTATAGCAGCAATGGTATTCGGGCCATGGATTCCAAAAACCCATAATAGGTTGGAAACTATCGCTAAAATAACTAAAGATACAATATTGGTGCCTAAACTCTTCAATGGAGTTTGAATCACTGCGTAAATAAATCCATGTAAGCCTTCTGGATAAACCGCATTTATTAAAGCGTTTGCAATAGCGAACACCACAGTAATAATTATAATAGGAAATAATACTTTAAAAGAACGAGAAACAGCCGGAGGTACAGAATCAGGCATGTTTATTTGCAATTTTTTGGACCTAGATAATCTACTAAAAAGCTCACCAACTAATAATCCCACAATTAAAGCAACAAATAGTCCTTGTGCTCCAACCCATTGAGTTGTTAAAAAGTTGGTTCCTTCTACATTGGTATATGGTGGATAAATAATGAAAAATACAGAAAGACCTGTCAGCCCACTTAATAATTCATCTGCTTTGAGTGAAATAGCCATATTTCTAGCAACAAGGAAGACGATAAACATAGATAAAATATTAACAGAGCCATTTAGCACAGGAGAAAAAACCGCTTGTAAATCAGCTAAATTGGGAAATAATTTATGCAAGAATAAGATCTTGGCGATGAATCCGTCTGGTGCTAAGACAGCAAAATTGAGCAATACAATTAATGAACCTGCAAGCGTAATAGGAAAAGATAGAATAAATGCATCGCGGATAGCAACGATATGCCTTTGTGAATTTAATTTTGCTGCAACTGGCACTAACGTTTTCTCCGCAAACTTTTCAAAGGCCGCCATAAAACCCATTATAATTCCCCCTAAATAAATATGTTATTTTTACATTGGAAAACTATTTTTGCAGGCTTCTTTAGGTGCAAGTTGCTGATTGATTTATGCCATTAATTCTAATGCTCTTTCTAATACTGCTTTGCCATTCATCATTCCATATGCTCTCATATCAATTACTTCTACTGGAACTCTCCCCGCAATGATCTCCTCTACCTGTGGTTTTTGGTAACGCACTTGTGGACCTAATAAAACGACATCCACTTCATGTGCGACTTTTTGACATTCTGATACTGGCAGTGCAAAAATTTCGAGCTCTATTCCTTTTTCTTTTGCTGCATCTTTCATTTTATTTACTAATAAACTAGTAGACATTCCCGCTGCACAAACTAAAAGTAATTTCTTCATTTTCTTCCCTCCAATAATTGATTTTTGTATAATATTCTCATTTGAATGGTCCTTTTCATAATATGCTCCCCTTACTCAATCGGCGCAGAAGCTGACCCCACAAGGAATTTCTAATTTTCTCAGGCAATTACATACCCCCTTCCACTTAAAATGTATGCGTTTGCAATTTAATTAGAAGTAAAAATAACCACATACTATCTTTTTTCTTCGGAAGGAATTTGTTACATTTTAGTCACAACCTGTTTTATAATAGAGGAAAGATAACCATGATTAAGGAAGTAATCCCCACTGATGATTAGTTGAACCATTTATATTTTTATGGACAGCGAATTTTTCATCTATCGGCGATTCACATAAACTTTCTGTCTTTTAATAATGGGAATATAAAGAAAAATCTATTTAGGGTAGGAGGGAAAAATTTGTTCACAAATGAAATGATCCAATCCTTTAATGATTTAGAAATGCTACTCTATAACTATGTTACCAAAAATATCGATAAAGTTATTTATATGCGTATTAGAGAATTATCCGATGAAACACATGTGTCCACATCTAGTATTCTACGATTCTGCCGAAAATTAAACTGTGATGGTTTTTCTGAGTTTAAGGTTAAATTAAAATTATATTTAGATCAAAGTAAGCAAGAAAACCTAAAATCAACGAAATACTATCTTTCTGAGTTCTTAGAACGGACCATGAAGGGAAATTTCGAAACCTACATCCAAGAAACTGCGGATATGGTTAGTCAATCCGATAAAGTAATTTTTGTAGGAACGGGAAGCTCAGGCATTTTAGCGGAGTATGGAGCTAGATACTTTTCGAGCTTAGGAAAGTTTTCAACTTTTATAAAAGATCCCTTTTATCCAATTAACAGCAAGGAGCTGAAAAAATGTACCGCCATCATCTTATCGGTTTCTGGTGAAACAGATTATACCATTCATCTTGCAAATCGATTAAAAATGGAAGGTTGCAATATTATTAGTATTACTAATAGTAAAGACTGTCACCTTGCGAAAATATCTGATATAAATATTGCGTATTATGTTACAGAAGTATATACAGGACAATCAAATATCACTTCTCAATTACCGGTCATGTATATCTTAGAGGAAAGCGCACACAAGGTTAAAAAGAACAGCAAGCTTAATGAGGAGCGGGAAGCTTAGATAAAGGATAACAGGGAAATATTTTCTCTCTATTTCCCTGTAACATCATTCTTAGTTTGTATAATTGGCGGTGGCTGCTCCACCCAATTATAGTCAATCATTAAATCTGCCCCATCTTTGGCATACTGGCCAATTTCGATCGAAAGCCTATCATAATTAAGTAACAGGTCACTTCTTTGGCTGGCTCCTCCCGCTAATGCATAATTTCCAATTCCTGAGGCACTCAATAAACTAATATGAAACATCATTAACTTGTCAGAAAAAGTGCGTACAGTAGAATCAGTAATACCAAAATCAGAAGAGTTCGGACTCTGTATCCCCTCTTTTAAGAGAGTATCCGTAAATATTTTTAAATGTTTTTGTGAAATTTCTTTTCCTCTTAACATATAAGCCTGTACTTCTTTATTCGTCGTAGTCTGGGCGAAAGCCAAGGTAATCTTAAGTCCCATATTATTCGTCTGTGCATTCATAAAAAGATGGGAAACTTCCACTGCATTTAACGATCTTTTTTTGTGAAATAAAGAGAATCCACTCAAGTACTTTCTATTCTCAATAAAATCCGCTTCTTTTGGTACGGAAGTAAAGGGGGATCGGACTAACAATCCTTTTTTATCAAGAATAGAGGTACTTAAATGATACAGCTTTGAAGTATCCAGTAGTCCCTCATGAAAAAAATGGATTATATCTTTCCGTGTGCTCATCGATAAGAATCCCCCATATGCCACTAACCCTGCTTTTGCCATTTGATTAATATAGGCCAAACAGAAGAAATCGGTAAATAAAGCTGGGGCCTTTTTATTTACATCGTCTTCTGTGAAGCCATGTGGTATGGCAAACTTATTTTCCAGGAAGATTTTCACAAATCGTTTTTCCTGTTTTTGGGCAAATCGGTAAGCAAAGCGAATAGCATCTGCAATTTCCCGATCTTTCACATGTTGTATCATATGAGTAAGAACCTGTTTAGACATACAGTTATTTAAATAAGATGTCCACAGAGAAGCAATTTCTGAGGATGTTAGTTTTAGATTTGATTCGGACATTAAAGAAAACCTCCAACACTTACATAGTTTTAATAGTATTGGCATCCCTATCGATATTATGCTATCCAATCAATCATATTGAAAAAACATAATTCATTTATAATAAAAGAATCCATACTAGATGAAAATAAGAACAAGGAATGATGATAGATTTGAAAAATTCAGATATGCTTTTTCTTGATTATGCTAATGACAAAAACTTAACCGAAGCAGAAAAAGATATTATTCAGTTTCTGATAGAGAAAAAGTTAGCCGGAGAAACGTTAAGTATCCGATCAGCGGCTAATAATCTCTTCGTATCAACTGCAACCATTATCCGCCTTTGTAAAAAACTTGGTTTTAGTGGGTATAGTGAATTCATTTACAATCTAAATTTAAAAGTAACAAAGATGCTTGATCAAGAAGTGGAATATGTAGATAGTATTCATCAACCATTAATAGAGGCGGTATCCTCCTTTAAGCGTAATTATAAACAAACAATCGATTCTCTAGATGAGACAACCATTGAACAGTTCTTATCTCAAATCAATGAAAATAAAATGATTTATTTTTACGGCGCAGGCTTTTCCACTCTTTTTTCTAGCTATTTTGCCAAGAAATTAGAGTTATTTGGTTATTACGTTTCCAATACAACTACAAGTGACAGTCGTGCCATTTTTCTCAATAATATTCAAAAGTACAAGTTACTCATCGCTTTTTCCCGTTCTGGCGAAACAGCTAAAGTGCTAGAGAAAGTAAAAATTGCCAAGGATAAAGGCGTAAAAACGATACTATTCACCGGAAATAATAAAAGTTCAACAGCCAAAATTGCTGATATTGTCTTTACTGTCCTTGATCCTACAATTGAATCTCAACAAGAATTTGAGGTAACCTCCTATGAATCCAATATGTTTATGCTTATTGATTTACTCTTAATTATTGCGATTAAAAGAGGAATTATTAAAGAATACTAAAGCCTTTCCTTAATAACGGCTAAAAGAGGATGCTTGGGAGAACATCCTCTCTATTTCGTCCATTTTCCTTTCCTTCATAACGTGTAACATGTTACAGGATTGAAAGACATAGTACACAATGCTTGCAATCCCTTTCAAAATTATATGTTCAATTATATACTTTGGATATTAAAAGATATGATAACGCTTACCACCAAGGGAGGTTTTATAGATGAAAAAGGTCGTAAATGGTCTTCAGCTATTCGGGAAATCCTTATTCGCACCAATTCTCATTCTACCGATTATCGGATTATTTATCGCATTTGGAAATGTTTTCGGAAACGGAAACTTAGCACAATATATCCCGTTTCTAGAACATCCATATATCCAAAATACAGGGAAATTTATTTCTTCTTCTGCTGTATCGATTTTACAAAACCTTGCTTTAATCTTTGCTGTCGGCATTCCGATTGGCTTAGCTAAAAAAGATAAAGGATATGCTGCCTTAACTGGGCTAGTTACCTTCGTTATTTTCATAAATGCCATGCATCAAGTGTTAAGTCTGACTGGAAGCTTAGTAGCACCAGAGGAAATGCAGCTAGCTGGTCAAGCAATGGTATTAAATGTTCAGGTATTAGAAATGGGGGTTTTCTCCGGAATTCTTCTCGGTGCTCTAGTTGGTATCTTGCACAATAAGTACTGTGACACAGAATTCAAAGGGGTTATGGCCATTTACTCAGGACATCGCTTTGTTGCTATTTTAGCCATTCCTAGTGCCATGATTTTAGGAGCGATTGCTGCAGAATTTTGGCCATTTGTACAAGATGGCATTACAGCTGTTGCAAGCGGCATTAAAAATTTAGGAGTATTTGGATTACTTATTTATGGATTCTTAGAAAGAATCTTAATCCCGACCGGTCTTCATCACTTAGTCTATACTCCATTCCTATATACAGAACTAGGTGGAGTAGCCCATATTGGAAACGAAATTATCTACGGAGCGAGAAATATCTATTTTGCTGAAATGGCAGACTCAAGCATTAAAGTACTAAGCAGTACCGTTAACTGGGATGCTCGTGGCCTAAGTAAAATGTTTGGCCTGATGGGTGCAGCTTTAGCCATGTATGTAACAGCAGATAAAAAGAAGAAAACAATCGCAAAAGCCATTCTTCTTCCGGCAGCCTTTACTTCCTTTTTACTAGGAGTAACAGAGCCATTAGAATTTGCCTTTCTGTTCACAGCACCAATCTTGTTTGTGTTACATGCTGTACTTTCAGGTGTGGGAATGATGCTCTTAAGTATCTTTCATGTTCATGCGATTGGCGCTAATGGCTTTATTGACTTCCTGCTATATAACTTGCCGCTTGGTACGACGAAATCAAACTGGCCAATGTTTATCTTAGTAGGATTATTAATGGCAGCTATCTATTTCCTACTTTTCCGCTTCTTAATTCTTAAATTAAATTTAAAAACACCGGGTCGCGAAGAAGATACAGATACAGTTACAGAAACAAGTGAGACAGCAAATGCAGAAGCAGCAGCATCGGGTACTACAAGAAATGGCTCCCCTTCTGCTTTAGGTGCAACTATTGTCAATGCATTAGGTGGAAAAGCGAATATTGAAAATGTCGATAATTGCTATACAAGATTGCGCTTAATTTTGAAAGATCCAAATGCAGTAGATGAACAAACATTAAAACAAACAGGCTCAAAAGGCATTATCAAGTCTGGTAATAATGTTCAAGTTGTTTATGGCTTAAATGTGAAATCAGTTCGAGACCAAGTTGACCAACAATTAGGAGGTATTTAAGATGAAAACATTTAAATTAGCAGTTGCAGGTGGAGGAAGCACTTATACACCAGGAATTATCCGTAGTCTTATGGATCGTCTAGAGGATCTGCCTCTATCTGAAATTCGTTTCTACGATATTGACGGAGAAAGACAAGCAAAAGTAGTTGTGGCTGCTAAAGCTGTTATTGAGGAATATACAGATAAAATTAAAGTCATTGATACAACAGATCCACAAACAGCATTTGAGGATGTAGACTTTGTCTTTGCCCAAATGAGAGTTGGAAAATATGCGATGCGTGAACTCGATGAGAAGATCCCTCTTTTCCATAACGTAGTCGGACAAGAAACCTGTGGTCCTGGCGGATTAGCTTATGGACTTAGAACGATTGCACCAATGATCGAATTAATCGATTATGTAGAAAAATATGCGAAAGAAACTGCATGGATTGTAAACTACTCTAACCCGGCATCCATTGTGGCAGAAGGAGTACGCAAATTACGACCAAATTCAAGAGTCCTAAATATTTGCGATATGCCGGTAGCAACTATGCGTAATATTGCCGCAATCCTTGGAGTAGAAAGAGAAGAATTAGAAGTAGACTATTTCGGTTTAAACCACTTTGGCTGGTTTACAAGCATTAAAGTGGATGGTGTGGAAAGATTGCCAGAGATTCGCGAGCATGTCTATAAATACGGTTTACTGACAGAAGATATTTCTAAAATTGACTATCGTCATGCCGATTCTTCTTGGATTAAAACCTTTAAGAACATTAAACTAATCATGGATCATTTTCCAGAATATCTGCCAAACCCGTATTTACAATACTATCTGTTCCCAGATCATATTGTCGAGACTTCTAATAAAGAATATACCCGTGCGAATGAAGTAATGGATGGTCGTGAAAAAACTCTATTTGAAACAGTGAAGAAATATGAAGAGACTGGTATTTTAGAAGACTCCTTCGCGGTTGGTGTACACGGAACATTTATTGTAGATGTAACCGTATCACTTGCGCAAAATTTAGGAAAAAGATATTTAGTTATGGTAGAAAACAACGGCACGATTCCAAACCTGCCTGCTGATGCAATGATTGAAGTGCCTGCACTTATTACAAGTAACGGTCCTAAGCCTGAATTCGTGGGAGATATTCCTTACTTCTATAAAGCAATGATTGACCAGCAATTAGCATCTGAAAAGATCTTAGTTGAAGCAATTGTGGAAGGCTCCTACGAAAAGGCATTACAGGCTTTCACTTTAAATAAAACTTTACCATCAGCTAAAGTAGCTAAAGCAGTCCTTGATGATTTAATTGAAGCAAATAAAGAATACTGGCCAACCTTAACAAAAGAATATAAAGAAGGCGTACTAGTATAAGATTTTAATAGTCCACAAGGAGTTTTGATACTCGTTGTGGACTTTTTTAGTTTCTAAATAGGTATTAATTTTTGTTATGTATCTCGGAAAGACAGATCCATCATCTATAATTGCAAACAGCTAATTCTACTACCAGTAGAATCGTTATTTTTCGAACATTCAACCAACCGTTGATAGGCACACTTCGATATGTATGCTAGTATCGAAGTAGACAGTGCGCACTGGAAAAATAGAGGAGATGATACGATGATTGATTCACGAAAAATTGGTGCTTATATATCTAAACTAAGAAAAGAAAAAGATCTTACCCAAGTAGAGTTAGCAGATAAATTAAATATTAGTCATCAAGCGATATCAAAATGGGAAAGAGGCGAGTCCCTTCCAGATATTACAACCATTCCTGTTATTGCACATGTATTTGATGTATCTATTGACCTCTTAATGAATGCAGGGGTTGATAAAATGGATCATTCTAAACAGTTAGGAAAAATCGTGCAGCATTTATCGGAGGATAAACCAGAAGAAGTTGCTCATTTAATCAATTCAGGATCCGCACAAGTAAATGAGCTTGTCGATATCGCTCCTATTATTAAATCTAGTCAGCTTAGTAAAGTATCAAAAAAGATGAATACCAATGTTTGGGATGTAGATTCCATCGTCCACCTAGCTCCTTTTTTACAAACAGAAGCATTAGATGAACTAGTTATAGAAGCAGCGAAAAAAGCAATCGATTGTAAGCTGATACAGCGTATTGCCCCTTTTGTGTCTGCACATACATTAAACACAATAGCTGATCAGTTACTTAATAAATCCACTGAACCAATGGAGTTATTGGATCTAGCGCCATTCTTAGAGGAAGAATACTTGAATGATATGCTCCTAAAAGTAAGCACAGGCAAGATAACATGGAGGTTCATTACGGAAATGGCTCCATTCGTAAGCGACACAGCTCTAAGTGCGCTTGTTTTACAAGAAATGAAGAATCCTTTAAATGAGGAAAAGATTCTGCCATTAGCCCCCTTTTTAGAAGAAGAAACCATTGATCAATTGATTTTGATTGCAGGTGGAAGAGGAAGCTGGACTTTCATCCAAAAGATGGTCCCATTTATAGGAGAAGAAACATTAAATACGCTGGTGGATAAAGCAGTAGATGGTGACATAGAATTAAAGGAGCTTTCTGAGCTGGCACCTTTTTTAGAGGAAAAGGCGATCGAACGATTACTAGCTCGCATTGACCCTAACAGGCTTTCTCCAGAATTCCTAGCGAAACTGGCTCCGTTTATGGGAGAAAGCTCTTTAGGTAACATGGTTAAACAGTTGCTAAAAACAAAATAAGTAAAAAAAGAGTGAGACATAAGTATTTCAACCCAATATACCCCCGAACAATTATATGTACATATTAGAAAATATTCGTATAATTGTTTGGGGTTTTTATTTATTTTAAGAAAAATGGTTTGTGGTAATCACCCGCAGACTGAATACACTTCGCTTTCCATGGGGCGAGCGCCAAGCCTCCTCGTTCTGAAGCCGAGGAGGCTTAGGTTGCTCCCCGCGGAAAGGGAGTGTCTGTAGCGCAATGGAACGAATTGGTTTCACCACTAATTTAGAGATTGTTCGTCTTTATCCATTAATTATTTTGTTATGTCCCAACCTTGTTTACTGGAACCTGCTGCTTTTTCTCTTAGATTGTAAAATCCCCGCCTTTCCTATTAAAGTAACTTCACAACTAATTCTCCAAATACCTATATAAAGTAGACTTACTTATCCCTGTTTCTTCTTTTATATCTTTCAAGGTATATTTTTTTGACTGATACATCTCGATTGCTTTTTTTACATTCTCATCGGCTTTTCTAGGTCTGCCACTTGTTTTCCCATGCTGTTTCGCATACTCCATCCCTTTTTTGGTTCTTTCGCGAATAATTTCATTCTGGAATTCTATTAAATGGGACAGCATTTCGGACAATGAATATTCTTTTGTTCTTTCTGTATCAATCTCTTCCTTAATCGTCTGTAAATAGGCACCTTTCTTCTCAAGGATATCTAATATCTCCATCAGATGTCTACTCGAGTCTGCAATCGCGAATAATTGCACCACCACAATCTTGTCTCCCTTGGAAAGACACGACAACAATTCCAATAGCTTTGTTCTATTTTTTGCCGAATCGTGTTCTTCTTTATACACTTGCTCACATATAGGTTTTAGTATTTTAAACTGCTGCTCGCAGTGAATATCTGCGATGGTAGGGCGAATATAGCCATATTTCATCTTCATTGCCTCCAACGTTATCTCTTCTTCCTATTATAGACAGAAATGAAGACCTTGTAAAAACTTTCCCAAAACATATTCCTTTTTGGGAATAAACATGATAGACTACCTTTAGGAAACAGAAGACTAATATTGAGGTGAATCATTTGATTGAAAAGATAAAAAGGGAATGGTTTTCAAATATCCGCGGGGATATTTTATCAGGAATGGTTGTTGCCTTAGCGCTAATACCAGAGGCAATTGCCTTTTCTATTATCGCTGGAGTAGATCCGATGATCGGATTATATGCTTCCTTTACAATGGCTGTAGTTATTTCGTTTACAGGTGGAAGACCTGGGATGATTTCAGCTGCTACAGGAGCAATGGCACTATTAATGGGACCATTAGTCAGAGATTATGGATTGGAATATTTATTTGCTGCTACGATTCTAACTGGTATTATTCAGATCATTTTTGGCATTTTGAAAATAGCCAAGCTGATGAAGTTTATTCCAAGAGCCGTGATGATTGGCTTTGTTAATGCTTTAGCCATCCTTATTTTTATGGCTCAAGTTCCACATCTTATTAACGTAACAAATATAACTTATTTATTTGTTATTATCACATTATTAATTGTATATATCTTGCCAAGATTTATAAAGGTAATTCCAGCACCTCTGATTGCTATTATTATTTTAACGGCTGTTGCTATTTTTGGAAATGTTAATGTTGCTACTGTTGGTGATTTGGGAAAAATTACACAGTCCTTACCAACGTTCTTTCTTCCAAATGTGCCATTTTCTTTTGAAACATTAGCGATTATTTTTCCTTATGCATTGGCTTTATCTATTGTCGGCTTACTGGAATCCTTATTAACATCTTCTATCGTAGATGATGCAACCGATACAGAAAGCAATAAAAATAGAGAAGCAAGAGGGCAGGGAATCGCTAATATTGTGACAGGATTCTTCGGCGGCATGGCTGGCTGTGCAATGATTGGTCAATCTGTCATCAATGTAAAATCGGGAGGAAGAGGCAGATTATCTACCTTTGTTGCCGGTGTCTTTCTTATGTTTTTGATTATGGTATTAGGCAGTCTCGTTGTACAGATTCCAATGCCAGTATTAGTCGGCATTATGATTATGGTTTGTATCGGCACCTTTAACTGGTCTTCCTTCAAATATCTCGTGAAAGCGCCAAAGGCAGATGCCCTAGTCATGCTTGTGACAGTCATTATTGTCGTTATAACTGATAATTTATCCCTTGGCGTCATTGCTGGGGTCCTGTTAAGTGCGGTCTTTTTCGCAGCGAAGATTTCCCATGTTAAGGTGCATAAGCAAGAAAGAACGAATGAAGAGCACTATGCAGTGGAAGGTCAATTATTCTTCGCATCTGTTGACAGCTTTATTAAAGCATTTGATACTTCCATTACCAACAAACAGATTTTCGTTGACTTTACCCATTCTCATGTTTGGGATGATTCTGCAGTTGGTGCGATTGATAAAATCGCTTTAAAGTTAAAAGAAAACCAGAATACAGTAATAATGACAGGGTTAAATTCCGCTAGTCAAAAGATAGTGGATAAGCTTGCTGTATTTCAAAACCCCAATGCAAAAGTATCTGATCACTAAATCAGAAAAGGGGCGTAAACGATGTATTCTACTATTCTTTTAACAATTGATGGTTCGAAAAACTCCTTAAGAGCAACGGAAGAAGCAGTCAAACTAGCTTAAAAAGAGCCAAATGCCCCTTTTTAGTAGTTAAATAACAAAATAAGAGAGTGGCATATCTTTTTGCCCTCTCTTTTCTTATTAAAACGTAATCGTCCTTATAAACTAGTAAGCTTCAGTTCTGATATAAGTAAGTCTTGACGCCTTTTATACCTAACTTCACTTTGAATAGTCCTCCTGATTGTGGATGCTCATTTAACTTCTCATCATCTAAACCAGATCGTGCTGTGGTTATATATAATTCATCCAGCTTTTTCCCCCCGAATGTACAAGAAGTCACATTTGGGACTGGCAAAAGTATTTCCTCTAATTTTTGACCATTATCGGGATTCCATCTCGACACTTTTCCTCCACCATAATGAGCAACCCATAGCATTCCTGCGCTATCAATCGTCATGCCATCTGGAAATCCTTCTTCCTCAGAAAAATCAATAATCTGTTTTGCCCTCCCTAGCTCTCCTGTTTCTAATTCATATTCATATTGAGTGATAATTTGGGTAGGTGTATCAATATGGTAAAAGTATTTATTATCACTTGTCCATGCCATTCCATTTGAAATAGTTAAATCACTCATCTTCTCCGTGCACCTGCCATCTTTTCCGAGACAATAAAGGGCTGCCTCTTTCTTATCCTCCCTGCTCATCGTTCCTGCCCACAATCGCCCTTTAGCATCGCACTTGCCATCATTAAATCGATTTCGTGTTAATTCCTTCTCTGGATCCGTCATGAATTCTAGCTGTCCTGTTTCTATATTTAAAAGATGAAAACCGTTATCTAATGTAACAATAAATTCCGTATCTTTTTTACTACAAGGGATAATGGCTGATACTTCGCGTTCGAGTTGAATTTGTTTATGCTTACCAGAGATATGGTTATACATATGTACTTTTTTCCCTTCAATATCTACCCAATATAAGAGATTATTCCTGAAATCCCAGCATGGGCCTTCCCCTAGCTCTGCTTTAGCATCAAGCACTAATTCTACTTCATCATGCATGCGCTTCCCCCTCCATTATGTATATATAATCTAGCTCCTTTTTATATACCTTTTCTAGAAGGAAAAGAAACCCCTCTTTACCAAATTGTCCAAATTTTTTATGAATAGCTCCTTCTTTTCTCATTTACCCTTGTAAATAAGATTTGCCCCTATTCGTAATGTCGTTCTATTTGGGACGTAAAATATTTCCAAATCAATCAACGAATGTACGAGTAAAGAGCAAATTTTATTTACGTCTAGTACTAGTTCTACAATCTCCTTCTAAGGAATAAGTCTGTCACAGTCTCTTGGAAAAGCACTTGCTTCGCGGATGTTTCCTAAATTTAGAAACTTCATGATGATACGTTCTAAGCCAATTCCAAATCCTCCGTGTGGTGGCATTCCATAAGCGAAGGAATCGATATAGGCTGTAAACTCACTTGGATTTAGTCCTTTCTCCTTAAAAGACTCTATCAGTTCCGTTTGACAATGAATCCTCTGTCCACCTGAAGTAATTTCACTGCCTTTATATAAAAGGTCAAAGGAATCAGTTAAAGCTGGATTTTCTTTATTTGGCATTGTATACATTGGTCTCGTAGTTCTTGGATAGTTTGTTATAAATACAAAATCGCTTCCATACTTATCTTTTATATACCTTCCAATATATTTTTCTCCTTCTGTATTTAAATCCCCTTCAGGAGAGCTCTTCTGATACTTATCCTTTAATAGCTGCTGTGCCTCCTCTAATGTCATTTTTGGTATATTATTCAATTCCGGTATTTCGACCTTTAATAAATCTAACTGGTTTGGACAATGCTCCTTTACATACTGGAAAGTATATTGAAGAACCTGCCTTTCGATCTCCATTACTTCTTCCACGTTGTCAATAAAACCGATTTCAACATCTAGGGAAATATATTCATTTAAGTGTCTAGATGAATTATGCTCTTCTGCCCTATATACAGGTGCAATTTCAAACACTCGTTCAAACCCAGCGCCCACCATCATTTGTTTATAAAATTGAGGGGATTGCGCTAAATAAGCATGCTTCTCAAAATAGTTAAAGGTAAAAACATTAGCCCCGCCTTCTGCTCCCTGTGAAACAATTTTCGGTGTAAAAATTCGCGTAAAGCCTTCGGTAGTTAGGAACTCTGTAAAACCTTTTACAAACATAGATTGAATCGTAAAAATTGCATTTATTTCCTCATGTCTTAATGATAGAACTCGGTGGTTTAATACATGATCTAATCCTACCTTTACTTGGTTCTTATTAATTTCGAATGGCAACGGGCCAGCTTCCGCTAGAATCGTTAATTCCCTTACTTGAAGCTCTACTCCATTTGCTGTTTTTTCCGTATCAACAAGAACTCCAGCCACCCGAACAACACTTTCTGTCTCTATCTTCAGTTGATTCTGCTCTTGCTCAAGGACACATTGAATCGTTCCCGTGCGATCTCTCAATAACAAGAAACCAACTTTTCCGAGCTGACGGATTTTCTTTACCCAGCCCTTTAATACTACTTCCTTTCCAACATACTGTTCGCATTCAGAGATGAGTACCCTTTTTGAAGATTCCATATCGTTGTTCCTCCTAAAATCAGTAATTTTTTTTGATTCATATCGTTATCATCATCATCATCCATGGTACTCACCTCCTTATAAGAAAAGCTCTATCTTCTTGCTCTGTATATTTGAAACAAAAAACGATAGCAGAAAACGGTCATGATGCTTATCTTGTAATTTAGAAAAAAAACAACAAAAAACCGCCCCTATAAAAGGGACGGATTATCCGCGGTACCACCCAAATTGTTCTTTAAAAAAACCACTTGTATCATAACGGTGATGGCCGGTTACCCCTACTAATTGTTTATACAATGTTCAAAGTAACACTCACAGATGTCTTCACCAAAGGCTTTTACACAATCTTTTCAGCTGCCGACTGCTCTCTTTTGAAAAAGTTACTTAGGCTACTCCTTCTGCTCAACATGTTCGCTCCATTAAATTATGTTTTATTATAGTCCTCTATCTTTTCAATTTCAACCACTAAAAAAAGAAAATATAAATATTTCTGAATATGATTTTCCTTTTGATGCATAAAGTTTACTAATACGATCTTAAAGTTGAGGTGACTTTATTGAATACAATTATCGAAATAGTTGAAAAAGAGCAACATAGACGGATAAAGAAACTTGTTGAACATCAACAGCGAGATGGATCTTTTCGATTCCGTTTTCAAGGCAGCTTAATGACAGATGCTTTTTATATCATTACGATTAGAGCTTTAAATATCGAAACCGAAGAAGAAAACATCCGTCTTTTGACTAAAACACTGCGTACAACCCAGGAGAAAGAAGGGTATTGGAAGGCATATCGGGATGAGCCAAATGGTCATTTATCAGCAACCATTATTGCATATACTGCCCTTCTATACTCTGGCCATTATACGAAAGACGATAAGCAGATGAAGAAGGCAAGATCATTTATTATAAAAAATGGCGGTTTAGCGAAAGCTCATTTTATGATAAAATGGATGCTTTCCGTCAATGGTTTATACCCATGGTCCCATATGATATACATTCCGATGACATTTTTATTGATGCCAACGTTTCAGCCTATTAACTTCTACCAATTCAGTGCCTATGCCCGGATTCACTTCATTCCTATGTTAATAGCATCCAATAAAAAATTTACCCTTCAGCCAAAAGCAAAGCTAGATGATTTATTTGTAAGAGATATGGCTCTTTATCCCTCTTACGAATACCTAGAAAATGAGCGGTCACCCCTTACCTTCCTGTGGAAAGAAATGAAAAGAATCGGCAAATTCCCAGCCTATCTTCACCATTTAGGGTTTCAATATGGTGAAAAATATATGCTGGATCGACTTGAAGAAGATGGAACGCTTTACAGTTATGCCAGTGCCACTTTCTTTATGATCTATGCCCTGCTTGCCCTTGGCTATAAGAAAGACTCACCTGTTATTAACAAAGCAGTTTCTGGTCTCTCCTCTCTTATTGATAAAAGAGGGGAAATCAGCCACCTAGAAAATTCTACCAGCACCGTTTGGGATACAGGGTTAATTAGCTATACATTACAACAAGCGGGCATGTCTTCAGAATCTATTCCGTTAAAAAAAGCAACGAAATATCTTCTAACAAAACAACATACAAAAAAAGGTGATTGGCAGGTTCATAATCCTCGTGCAGAACCCGGCGGATGGGGATTTTCTGACATCAACACTAATAATCCAGATAATGATGATACCTCAGCTGTTCTACGTGCCTTAACCGCCGCTACTGCAAAAAATCCAACTGTTCATCAAGCTTGGCTAAAGGGCACAAACTATTTGCTGTCCATGCAAAACAGAGATGGCGGGTGGGGCGCCTTTGAAAAAAATACGGATTGGGAAATACTCAAACTCGTTCCTATTGAAAACGCCAAAGATGCAGCAGTAGATCCATCTACCGCTGACTTAACAGGAAGAGTTCTAGAATACTTAGGTAATTTTGCACATCTGCGTTATACACATCCTCATATAAAACTGGCTGTAGACTGGTTAATCGATAATCAAGTGAAAAATGGCTCTTGGTATGGCAGATGGGGGGTCTGTTATATTTACGGTACATGGGCTGCCCTTACAGGTTTAACAGCTGTTGGTATGTCTTTAAATCATCCAACAATCAAAAAGGCAGTCACTTGGCTGAAGAGAATTCAACATTCAAATGGCGGATGGGGAGAATCCTGTCAAAGCTGTGAAAAACTAACGTATGTGCCGCTACCGTTTAGCACGGAATCACAAACAGCTTGGGCTGTCGATGCTTTAATCGCAGCAGGAGAAGGAGCAAGCAGTGAAGTAAAAAGGGGCATACAATATTTATTAGAAGAAAAAGGGGAGAACCATGCCATTACTTATCCAACAGGAATCGGCTTACCTACTCAATTCTATATTTACTATCATAGCTATAATCATATTTTTCCATTACTTGCGCTATCCCATTATAGAAATGACCTCCTAAACAAGCCGGCAAATTCTTAAATTAATCTAGCGTTTTTCCGAAGCTGCTGCTCTCAATAAGCTTCGGAAAAACGCTCTTGTCTACTTCGTCCGAATATTTTCGTGGTGGTTTTTTTTCAACAAAAGAAAAAACAGCACTAATCCGATGGTAACGGCAATATGACCTAGACCCGCGATTCCCGAAATAGCAGAATCTAACCCACTTGATAAATCAAACTCAAGCACTTGCAGCGTTCCTCTAATAATCATTAGCGTAATAGTAGAAAGCACTCCAATATTGTAAAAATAAAAGAATACATCAAAGTTTTTGAGTGTATGGATTTTCATTGTATAACAGAATAGATAGACGATTAACATGATCATCATTCCTAAAGCAAACGAATGAGTATGCACCACGGAGAGCTGGGTCTCACCTGTAAAATCTCTCATTTTCGTAAATTCTCTATAGTAAACACCACTAACCAATCCTAAAATCGCATAAAAAAAGGCTATATTTAATACTTTCTTCATGTCTCTACTCCCTTTCAAACCTATTCAATCACTACCTATCATTCTAACAAAATCCCAGTCTCGATACTATGGCAGTTTTGTGGCTGTATTTCTCCAACTATGTTTTATTTTTTATCTTAAATTAGGTTAACGTCTCTTGAGTTTCCCATTTAAAAGTGCTATCCTATACAAAACATTCCAATTCATAGAAATCGATGAAGAGAAAAAGTACGTTTTGTATTCCTTTTAGCGAGCTGGGTATGGTGGAAGCCAGTAAAGAAAGCAAACCGGAAAAATCATCTCTGAGATGCAAGGCAGAACCCTAGCAGTTAGTAAGTCTTGACGGATTTCCACCGTTAAAGGGAACACGTATGATAGTACGTTGACTAAGCGCTGTTTGCTTTTGCCAAGCAGAATTTGGGTGGTAACGCGGGTTATAAATAATACACTCGTCCCTACATAGGGACGGGTGTTTTTTATTTCCGGAAAATATCTTTCTATACTGGAATGTTTACTGATTAATATGGAGGGATATGGATGGAAACACCAAAAGAAACAGACAGAGGCCGCGAAGAAAGAATTCTCGCTTTTTGGGAAGAAAAGCAAATTTTTCAAAAATCAATTGAACAGCGCGAAAATAAAGAACCCTTTGTATTTTATGAAGGACCGCCAACAGCCAATGGACTTCCACATGTCGGGCATGCGTTAGGTAGAACGATCAAGGATATCATCGCCAGATTTCAAACAATGAACGGCAAACAAGTCATTCGCAAAGCGGGCTGGGATACGCACGGGCTACCAGTGGAATTAGGCGTAGAAAGGGCACTCGGTATTTCCGGAAAACAAGAAATCGAAGAGTATGGCGTGATTCCTTTTATTGAACAATGTAAAGCTAGCGTATTCTCCTATGAACAACAATGGCGCACATTTACAAAAGAACTAGGCTATTGGGTTGATATGGATGATCCTTATATGACCATGAGTAATGATTATATTGAATCTGTTTGGAATATCCTTGGTACCATTCATGAGAAGGGCTGGCTGTATAAAGGGCATCGTGTTTCTCCATATTGCCCTAGCTGTCAGACCTCCTTAAGCTCACATGAGGTGGCTCAAGGTTATAAAGATGTAAAAGATTTAAGTGCTACCGTCAAATTCAAGCTTGCTTCAAAGGAGAATGAATATGTACTAGGCTGGACAACAACTCCGTGGACATTACCAGCAAATGTTGCATTAGCAGTTCATAAAGACTTGGACTATGTAAAGGTTAAAATGGAGGACGATGTATTTATCATCGCTAAAAATAGATTACAGGCAGTATTTGGTACAGAGGGAGAAGTGATCGAACAATTAAAAGGGGAAGACTTACTCGGACTTTCCTATATAGCACCATTTTCTTACGTGCAAGTGGAGAAAGGTCATACTATTCATCATGGTGATTTCGTCACAAGTGACAGTGGAACTGGAATTGTCCATATTGCCCCAGCTTATGGCGAAGATGATTATCATCTTGTGCAAGCGAACGACCTTTCTTTTGTCCATGTGGTGGATGAAAGAGGAAGATATAAAGAAGCCATTACCCCTTTAGCAGGCACCTTTGTAAAAGATGGAAAAGCGGATGTCGAGATAATCAAAATGCTTCATCAAAAGGGACTGTTATTCCATAAAGAAAAATATGAACATTCTTACCCTCATTGCTGGCGCTGTGACACACCCCTTTTGTATTACGCAACAGAAAGCTGGTTTATCAAAACAACCACAGCAAAGGAAATGCTGATCGCGAAAAATCAAGAGGTAAACTGGTATCCTGAGCATATAAAAGATGGCCGTTTTGGAAATTTCCTTGAGGGATTAGTCGATTGGAATATAAGCCGAAACCGCTATTGGGGAACTCCACTAAACGTATGGCAATGTACTTGCTGCCAAACAGAAATAGCTCCTAAAAGCATAGCACAGCTAAAAAAATATACGAAGAATCCTTTTGACCATTTAGAATTGCACAAACCGTATGTAGATGAACTAATCTTAACTTGTCCCTCATGCAGGGGGGAAATGCATCGAACACCAGAAGTGATCGACGTATGGTTTGATAGTGGCTCCATGCCATTTGCCCAATATCATACACCATTTGAGAATAGCGGCATATTTCAACAGCAGTTCCCTGCAGATGTAGTTGTGGAAGGAATCGATCAAACAAGAGGATGGTTTTATTCGCTGTTAGCTGTTTCCGTCCTATATTCCGGCAAAGCACCATATAAAAATGTGGTAGCAACAGGGCATGTACTAGATGAACAAGGACAAAAAATGTCTAAAAGCAAAGGCAATGCATTAGACCCTGTTGAGCTTATCCAAACATATGGCGCAGATGCACTACGGTGGGCGCTTGTGGCAGACAGTGCTCCATGGAATCAAAAGAGATTCTCAGAAAAAAATGTCCAAGAGGCAAAATCAAAAATTATTGATACATTTTTAAGTTTATTTCATTTCTATTCTATATACGCTGAAATAGATCATTTTGATCCGAATTTACCAAGAGCTAATAACCTCCCAATTATGGATCGCTGGATTCTTTCTCGCTTAGAAACGACTTCGATGATTGTCCAAACGGAGATGGAACAATATCAATTAACCAATGCCGCCAGAAAAATCGCTGCATTAATGGATGATATAAGTAATTGGTATATTCGCAGAAATCGCGAGCGATTTTGGAGTAGGGGAATGTCAGATGACAAACTTTCTGCTTTTCAAACCTTATATAGTGTGTTAATTCATTCATCACAGTTGTTAGCTTCCTTTATTCCCTTTACATCTGAAAGTATTCATCTTGCCTTAACAGGGAAAAGCGTTCATTTAACTAACTTTCCTTCCAAAAACTCTGAAAGGGTGAATAAGCAATTAGAAGAACAAATGGAGAAAGTAAAAGAAGTGGTTGAGCTTGGAAGAAGTCTTCGTCATCGGTTTCAAATAAAAACCAAACAACCTTTGGCTACATTATTGATTTTCTCGAACAATAGTAACCAGAATACTGATTTTTTACAGTTTGAATCTATCATAAAAGAAGAACTAAATGTGAAAAGGATTAACTGGATAGATTCACAAGAAGATTATGTTCAATATTCTTTAAAGCTTGATTTTAAAAAGGCAGGGCCAAAACTAGGAAAAAGTGTTAAATTTATAAAAGATAAATTACAAGCTGCAACAGAAGAAGAGATAAATTTATTTAGAAATAAAGGATATTTAACTTTCCAACTAGAAAGTAAAGAATGTATTACCTTAACAGGGGAAGAAATACTTCTCCAAAGAAAGACAAATCTACCGGGATATCATGAGGCCTCCTCTAAGAATTTCACCGTAATGCTTGATACAACCATATCAGAAGCATTAAAAAGGGAAGGGAACATCAGAGAACTCATTCGTTCCGTCCAAGATTTGCGGAAAGAAAAGAACTTGCCAGTCGATAAGAAAATTGATTTATATATCGACTGTTCAATCACTTTCCAACACACGATCATGGAATATCATTCTCTTATTCATAAAGGAGTTATTCTCCAGGAGCTTCTTTTCGAAAGAATAACAGAAATGAAAGAACTTCAAATAGACGGCGAAAAAGTATCCATTGGATTGAAATAACCATTCAAAAAGGCTGTCTCACATATGGTGCACAACCTATCTGAGACACCTTTTTTCTTTGTAAGGATGTGTTTTTCAAAAAGAAATTAGCCGTAATCGGTTCTATTTTTTTCATATTAGATTATACTATTGGGCAGGGGTGAAAAAAATGTACAAACTATTATCGCATAATGACCTAGATGGAGTTGGCTGCGGCATTATTGCAAAACTCGCATTCGGAGAAGACGTAGAGGTGCGTTATAATTCCGTATCTTTTCTCAACCAAGAAGTAGAAAAGTTCTTAGATCAAAAAACGGAAGACACTTTTCTCTTTATTACCGATCTTTCTGTCAATGAAGAAAATACGATTCGATTAGATGACTATTATAAAAAAGGTGGCAAGGTACAACTGATCGACCATCATAAAACAGCTCTTCATTTAAATGATTTTGAATGGGGATTTGTGTCTGTTCAAGATGAGGATGGAACCTTGACTAGTGCCACGTCTTTATTATATGAATACCTTGTAAAACATGAATACATGACTCCCTCTCCAGCAATATCAGAATTCGTGGAGTTGGTAAGACAATATGATACATGGGATTGGGAAAGAAACAATAATTTAGAAGCACAACGTTTAAATGCACTTTTCTATCTTATTTCATTTGATGAATTTGTGGAAAAAATGGTTACACGATTAAAGGAAAGTGATCATTTCTACTTTGATGAGCTAGAAACACAGATTCTAGATATGGAAGAAAAGAAAATTGACCGTTACATCCGTCGGAAACGTCGTGAACTTGTCCAAAAGGAAATAGACGGTTTGTATGCAGGCGTTGTCTATGCAGAGCAATACCATTCTGAATTGGGGAATGAGCTTGGCAAGGAATATCCTCATTTAGATTACATAGCAATTGTTAATATTGGTGGAAAAAAACTTGGATTCCGCACAATTCATGATCATGTAGATGTATCAAAAGTGGCGGGCGTATACGGCGGGGGAGGTCATGTAAAGGCATCCGGCTGCAACTTAACCGATAAAGCTTACCAAAATTATTGCCTTGATACTTTTGCATTAGAACCTTTAAGAGAAGATCCGAAAAAGAATGAATACAATAAAAAAGATTCTCCGCTTGGGACTTTATTTGAAAACAAACAAGATGAGGTATTCTTCCTTTATCAAGTGAGCAAAAACCAGTGGGCAATTAACCATAAAAAAACAAAGCTTCCACAAACCTTCTCTACCTTCCTACAAGGAGAAATCTTCCTGCGCCGAAATTATGGCGTATGGCTTGCAAGAGATGATAAATACATTCGCTACGTAATGGACTTTGTTAAACATAAATAATATTGCCAAAAAACCATTTTGAATAAAGATTGTTCAAAATGGTTTTTCTATTAATAACTTTGTTAGATTTTTTATAATAAAGTTTGATTATTCCTAGACTTCTTATTCAACTAACACCCCCGTTAGTTTAAGTACATTTCTTCACAAAGTTTTTCCTTTTTTACTGTTCATTTATTACAGGGAGCAAACTATCTTATTACAAAAGAAGATATTGATCGAAGGTTAGACGTTATCACTAGTTGTCAATATATATTGCTACAGCAAGAAATCCCTAGCGAAATTGTAGATTATATAATTGAAAAAACAAGGGACGCAGATTGCCACATTGTATTAAATAATGCACCAGCACGTGAAATTAATAAGACAAGTCTATCTGCAATTAATATACTTGTTGTTAACGAAACGGAAGCTGAGTTTATGAGCGGTTGTCAAGTAGATTCTATTAAAACTGCTCATAAGGTTGCTGAGTTACTAGTAAGTAAAGTGAAGGATATCGTTATTTTAACTTTAGGTTCTCTAGGTGTTGTGATTGCAACAAAAAAAGAAACATTTTATACACCAGCCAATAAAGTAAATGCAATAGACGCAACTGGAGCTGGAGACTCCTTTATCGGTGCGTTTGTATTCTGTTTATTAGAAGGATATAGCTTAAAAAAAGCGGCGGAAGTAGCTACTCTAGTCAGCTCTATTACTGTTTCGAGGTCTGGAGGAAGTGAATTCTTTCCAACATTATCTGAACTAAAAGAGTTTACATTGTTACAAAAATTCTAAACTTAAAACTTAATTTTCAACCCTTAACTCCTATCCGTTCTGATGGGGATTAAGTTAGACACTTAACTTTAATTCATCTTACTAACACAGTGAATATAATCTTGTAAAACAGTTACAAACACTTTGGATTTGAGTCAATATTTAGACACAAAAAAGTTTCTATTTAAAACAGGTTTATCTTTTTGAAAGCGCCCAAAGAAAACTCAACAAAAAAAGCATTGAACCTTTCTGGATCAACGCCCCAATTCTTTAGATTTCTATTTCTATAAATTGTGCTTTTTTAAGTAGGTTCCCAATAATAATACTAATCAACCTAAGAATGTTATTACCATTTCGACAAACTCTTTTGGATATTGAAATAAGGAACCGTGTCCTGCATGGTCAAATATTTTCAACTGGCTATTAGGGATTCTATCTGCCAAGTCATATGAATTTTCAGTTGGAACCATTCGATCATGATCTCCATTTATTATTAATGTTGGCTGAACAATTTTAGCTAAATCTGCAATCTTATCTTTACCCCATTTATTGATTGCACGTAATTGCATTCTATAGGCTTTCAAACTGATAGTTTTATCTCGATGTTTTTTCCTTTGTTTTATTTGTATTAGAAATTCTTTAGCCTTTTTTTTACCATTCTTTGTGTTTGGGAAAAACAGATATGTCTTTATATCTTTAAAAGTTAATATTGCACGGACTAAATCAAGATTCGTAATATACGTAACATCGGTAATCCCTTTCCCACCTCGAGGTCCCGTCCCAACTAATACCAGCTTTCTAACTAAGCCTGGCTCCTTTAAGATTAATTCTTGAGCAATCATTCCCCCCATCGACAAACCTATCAAATCTATCTTAGAAAAACCTAATAGTTTAATAAATGTGATTGCATCATTTGCCATTTGAAAGATAGTGTCTGGTACTTTACCATCGGAAAGTCCTACCCCCATATTATCAAATGCGATGACCCAACGGCTTTTAGCAAGACCGTCGATAATCCTAGGATCCCAATTATCGAGATTAGCTGAAAGATGTGTCAATAAAATAATCGGGATTCCTTGTTTTTCTCCTAATTCTCTATATGCATACCGCTTACCATTCTCATGCTGAATGAATAAGTTAGGTGCGTCAGTATATGAATAATGAACTGACATTGCTACTTTTCCTCCTCCATACCTTTTTAGAGTTTGATAACAACTTTTCCTTTTGGATGTCCATTTGCCACTAATTTTAGTGCAGCATTAATGTCATCAATTGTAAAATTGGTAGGATCAATGGCAGGAACAATATTATTTTCTTCAATGATTTTTGTAATTTTTTCTAATTGTTTTCCGTCAGCCCTAACGAAAATGAATCGATATTGAACACCTTTTTTCTTTGCTTTTTTATCAAATTTCGAGCCAACTAATCCAAAAATAATTTGCTTCCATTTAGGCAAACCTTTATCTATTGCAAACTGTTTATTTGGTCCAGTACGAAGACTCAGTAACCGACCACCAGGCTTAATAATGGATAACTCGCGTTCGAATTCATCAGCACCTAGAGTATCCATTACAAAATCAACTTCCTCTAGTATTTCCCAATAATTTTCCTTTGTATAATCAATATATTGATCAGCACCAGCAATCAACGTTCTCTCTTTCGCAGAGGGACTACCGGAAACAATCACCTTTAATCCCATTGCTTTGGCTATAGGTACAGCCATTTGACCAAAACTTCCTGATCCTCCTGGAATAAACACGGTTTGTCCCTTTTTGGCTTCTAACTCTTCTACTAAACCTTGATATGCCGTCAGGCCAGTTAATGGGGCACCAGCTCCAGTTACCAAATCTAAATTTTTAGGCAAGTGCCAAATGGCTTTGGCATCAACTGCAACATATTCTGCAAATGCTCCAATTTTTTCAATAGGGAGTCTTGTATAAATAGAATCTCCCACGTTAAAACCAGATACATGATTACCTACTTTTTCAACAATCCCTGTTAGTTCATTTCCTAATACAAGGGGCATATCATAGTCTTGAATTAACTTTACACTTCCTGTAATATTTAAAATTTCAAGTGGATTTATTGCAGCAACTTTTACCTTTACCAATACTTCATTATCTTTAATAGTTGGTATAGGGATATCAACAATCTGGGCTTCAATGTTTTTCGAGTACTTTTGTATTTGAGCGGCTTTCATATTCTCAATCTCCTTTAAAAAAACCACCAACTCTTACATTGATGGTTTTTTTCATCATTCGTTTATTTCATTAATTAGTCTAGTTTGTTTATCGTAAAACACCATTATTACTCTAAGCTGTTTTTAACGATTAGATTAGAGCTTGCCTGTTACTCTTTTAAGAATGGATAATCTGTATACCCTTCCGCTCCCCCTGCATAAATGGTATTTTTATCAGGCATATTCAGTGGGGCATCCAACTTCAATCGTTCAACAAAATCAGGGTTAGCTATCAACCAAGTCCCTACAGTTACAACGTCCGCAAGTTCATTATCCAAGTCTTTCGTAAGTTGGTCTAAAGTACGTCCCGCTCGGTTAACAAGAAGTGCTTGCGACCAAAGTTGACGGATTTCTTGTAATAATGATTCATTTCCGAAGTGCATAATGTGGAGATAGGCAAGATTGAGCTTATCTAACTCACTGATTAAATAACGGTACATTTCACTACTTGTTTCTCCCTCTTCTATTCCATTTAGTGTCCCCTGAGGAGAGAAGCGTATGCCAGTTCGTTCTGGACCAATCTCATCAGCAACTGCTTGTGCTACTTCAATGGCAAATCGCGAGCGATTTTCAATCGTTCCACCGTAGGCATCTTGGCGTTGATTAGCATTTTCACTCAAGAACTGTTGAATAAGGTAACCATTTGCTCCGTGGATTTCCACCCCATCTGCACCAGCTTCTACCGCTGATCGTGCTGCTAGGCGAAACTCATTTATAACGTCCTTAATTTCTCCTTCACTCAATTCTCTAGGTGTAGGTATCTCCTTCATCCCTTGTGCTGTAAAAATTTCTATATTAGGCGCAATAGCTGAAGGGGCAACAGCTTGACGGTGATGAGGTGTATTGTCAGGATGTGAGATACGGCCTACATGCATCAGTTGAACAAAGATTCGTCCTCCTTCGTTATGCACTTTTGACGTTACCTTTTTCCACCCCTCAATGTGTGAATCAGTATAAATGCCAGGTGTATTTGTATAACCCTGCCCATCCGCTGAAGGTTGAGTGCCCTCACTTATTATTAAACCAACCGTTGCGCGCTGGCCGTAATACTCTGCCGCCAAATCACTAGGGGAGCCATCTGGCAATGCTCTACTCCTTGTCATCGGTGCCATACCTAAACGGTTTTTTAGTTCTATGTTTCCAATTTTGACTGATTCAAATAACTTGTTCATATAATTTCCTCCTTTATAATCGATATCTCAAGATTTTATTTTAATTGGTATCATGGTTGCAAAAGAATCAAAAGGAAATTTGCTGTTTTCTATTGATACACTTTTGTGAAGATGCCATTTTGTAACTTTCAATTAAAAGCATTTAAGAATTTTTTTTAACTTAAACTTCTATTATTGGATAAATTGGGTTACTTATCTTAAATTCATAATTTTGGTCTACCACACCTACTACCGCATTACTATCGTATAATTCCATCATAAATCCAGCTACTTGCTTAGCTGTGTGGTACATAGGTAAATTTTCTTTATAATTGAAATGATCCAAATCAGTAGCATTTTTAGCAAATTCTGTTTCTGTCATAGCTGGTGCTAAAACCTTTGCCTTTAATTTTGCCCCATTCAATTCTAGTTCCTTTGCAAGACCTTCAGTGAAGGAACTAACATAATATTTAGATGCAGAATAAGTTATAGATCCAACTGCAATTGCATATCCGAGTGCTGATGATACGTTAATTAACTGAGTTCCCTCTTGATCTGCATAATCTCTAACAAATAGGGTGGAAAGGATTGTTAAAGATTCAATGTTAACTCGTAACATCGTTTCAACTTTGCTCAAATTTTGATCTGCAACAAATGCGGATTCGCCCAGACCAGCATTATTAATCCAAGTCTCAATTTCATACCCTTTTAATTTGTTATACAGGATATATGCTTCATCTGTGACAGACAAGTCAGCTGTGCAAATAATAACATCTAATTGAGGGTTTATTTTATGAATAGTTGTTTTTAGTTCTTCTAATTTATCTATTCTTCTAGCAACAATAATTAAATTTTTTCCGCGAGCAGCAAATGCTAATGCTGTCTCATATCCTATACCTGAGCTTGCTCCTGTTATAACTGAGTATTTCATATTATCTCTCCTAAAATTAAAAGTAATTAATGTATTATTAGTAAAAATTAGGTTTCAGCTAAATTGATTTTTAGTTATTGAGAACATTCATTCTTAAAAGAGTAAAAATAATTATTGAGAACGTTCATTCTCAATAAAGTAAAAAAATTAATCTAAAACTGAGAGTGATATATCAACAATATTATTTAATTTTTCACTATCATCAGTAGTTTTAGTCATAACCCTTAGCCCTACTAAGGAATTGTGCAGAAATTCCGAAATTTTTTTTGCATCGTGATGTTTAGATATTTCTCCTGACTTTTGACCTCTTAGTACTAAATTATTTAGCAGTAATTCGGTCTCAGAAAAGCTCTCAACTACCCTATTTGCCGCTTGCTCATCATGTAAGGACAACTCAACTGCCGTATTTACTGTCAAACATCCAATAAGTTGTTGTTTATCTCTAACAATTACCATATCAAATAATTGCCTAATTGCTTCCTTTATAGAATTCTGCTGGTTTACTTCATACTCTATTCTAGTTCTAATAATTTCATTATAATGATCCAACGCTTTTATAAACAAAGTATGTTTGTCACCAAACGTATCGTACAGGCTACGACGATGGATTCCCATATATTTTACTAAATCCTGCATGGAGGTTTTTTCATAGCCTTGTATCCAAAAAAGTTCCATAGCTTTTCGTAATACTTCATTTTCATCAAATTCCTTATTTCTAGCCATACAATCATTTCCTTTAAGTAATCTTAGAGTAACCAGAAAATCTAATGCTTTAAAAGTAATCATCAATCTTAATAAGATAAATTATTGACTTTCTCGTCCCTTGCCAATGATATCATTTTAAGAATGAACAGTAAAGAATAGCATAAAGAGTTACTACCAATTTCACCATTTGTTAGTATGAACCATACGTGTTAAACAACTCCACCTCCTTTAAAGGATTTTTTAATTTATTTCTGAAAACTTAAGATAAGACTAAGTCATATTTTTAGAATGAACATTCTCATTATAACAAAAACCAGTTAATACCTTACAAATCCATAATATCATTTTGAGAACGATTGGTAAAGAATAAATTTTTTGAGGCGTGCTAAAACTACATAGTCGTTTTTAGTCCTCTCTATAGGTACCTTTGTGAAGAAATACACTTAAACAAAACTGCCCCGATAGCAACATAAGAAAAGGCTTCCCTTTTATTTAAGGAAAGCCTACATTACTGGGATATTAATACTAGTTAGATTGGGATAACATCTTAACAAAGTATTTTGGAGATTCAATAAATCCTTGTCTGATATAAAACCTATGTGCATCGATTCTTCTTGAATGACAATGTACTTCAATTCTATCGCAATTTCTTTTCTTAGCTACATTAGTACAATATTCTTCAATTTTAAGTCCTATTCCCTTACTTCTTATGTTTGTATCTACTGCAAAATAACTTATTCTTGCGAAATCTCCTTTTACAGCTAATTGAGGTATAAAATGAATGGAAATTAAAGCCATTACCTCTTTATCTTCCTCATAAACCAATAATTCCTCATTTGGGTCAATGAGAAGTGTTTCTATTTTTCCTTTTATAAAAGTGTCAGTATTTGGATAGTCTAACTGGTTTAACAAAAGATAAATCTTCTGCCAATCCTCAACATTTGCTGTTCTAATCCCCATTTGTTTCACTCTCCAATTTTATTATTTACCAAGATAATTCGCTATTCTTTTTCAACTATCCTGCCCGTTTCTTCCATAAGCTGATTTTTTATTTATTACAGGAATACTGCCAAGTTTGTGCCAAAAGAAAAAAAACAATCCCTGCAATAAATAGGTTAATAATTTTTTCATTTTTGTTTGTTGTTTTTAATATTAAAGAATGAAATCGGGCGAAAATTAAGTATATATGTTGAATATTGTATCCCTTTTCATTATAACAATGCTAGTTTATTCCTATTTTTACAATAAAAAGGGGGAGGATAGTGAGAAAAAGACTAATATATTTAATGTTACTTATCTTATTAATAGTTATTATGGCAATAGTGTTTTTTCAAAGTTTCGTAGTGTCCAAGCAATCTGAGGATAAATTGAAACTAGAATCACAAGTCACTTCATGGGGAAGCGATTTATTAATATCTGATATTTCTCCAGAACTTAATCAAAAGGTCAAGATCGCTATTATTGACAGTGGAATAAACAAACAGCATGAAGACTTACAACACATTAAATTCACTGAATTTAATGTTTTAGATAAAGAAGCGGCCATTATCGATGAGTTTGGTCATGGAACAGCTATAGCTGGAATAATAGCAGCAGAGAATAATGAATTTGGAGTAATTGGGTTAAATCCAAATGTAGAAATTTATGATGTGAAAATACTAGATGAAAATGGAAAAGGCGAGGTTGAACATCTAATTGAAGCAATTCATTGGTGTATTGATCAAAATGTAGAATTAATTAATCTAAGTTTTGGTTTTCAAACAGAAAGCAAACCACTAAAAGAGGCTATTGATAGAGCTATATTAGAAGGGATTATTATAGTTGCATCAGTTGGCAACCGATTTGGTATGCGTGGTGATTATCCTGCGATTTATGAGGATGTTATTGCAATAACATCGGTTGATGAAGATTTAAACCGTTCTAGTTTTGCCTCTAAACATGATATTGACTATGCCATGCCAGGAGAAAATATATACACGACTAATAAAGATGGTGGCTATTCGTTTTTTGATGGAACAAGTTTTGCTACTGCCCATGCAACAGGTATTATCTCTATCCTCCTCGATTATTATAAACAAGAACATAATGAATTTAAAAAGAATACTAGTTTTAATGATTATTTAAAACAGCATTCCGTTTCTAACAATGATTGGAAATTTAGTGATTATGGATTTGGTATTTTAAAATTAAGAAAAGAGGACTAATTTATGAAAATAATTAAGAAAATATTTACCGTACTTATTATTGCTTGTTTATTAACTACTGTTATGCCCCTAGATTCACTACAAAATGTTAAAGCAAATGTTGGTGCATCTGATTCTAAATTTACACTGACTAATGAAGAACAAGAAAAAGTAGAGAAAAGTTTAAACGATGAACTGGTTACAGAATTAGATACTAAAAATAATGAAGAGTTAGCTGTTGAAGTAGCTGATGTATCAAGTGATTCCGTAGTTGTAGAAACAACTTATGAAGATGATGAAAATGAAGCAAAATTCGAGTTGGAATTTTCATTTGAAACAGACGAAATCATTATGAAAAGTGAGTATCTCGAAGAAGGACAATTAGTTGAAGGGGAATTTGAAATAGAAATACTAGAATTAAACGAAGACTCATATGTTTTTAATTTTATTGATCTTAATACAAGAGAAGAATATATGGTTGACTCCACACAAATTGAAGCATCTGCTTTACCTGTAATTGTTTATTTTATTGGTTCACAAGTTGCGAGAATAACAGTTCAACATATCGGTAAAAAAGCAATCTTAAAAATTGGTAAAAAAACATTCCAAGCTAAGTCTAAAAATGCTGCCAAGAAAGCAACAGTCAATTTTTCTAATGTAACCATTAAAGCTGGAGGGAAAAATGTTTATTTTACAAAGGCTAAAATGCAACATATTCTACAAAATCACCACCCAAGTTATTGGACAGGAAAAAGTGGTAAATCAATGTTTGACCCTAGTTTAAGTGTCAATCAAGTAAAAAACATTGTTACTAATGTTATTAACAGTAATAAAACTACCATTGGAAATGCTCTCAAAAAAGGAAACTCTGTTAATGTTTATAAGACTATAAATGGTATAAAATATAAAGTGAATATAGGGAAAGATGGGTATGTAAAATCTGCCTATCCAGTTTAATGAGGTGATAATATGCTAAATATTGAAACTTTGATTAAGGATATAAATATCAACATAGGTAACAAATCTACTTTCTTATCAATTAATAATCCATTATCTGCTGATTTAGTAAATCAAACCTTAGATGAAAATGACCATGATTATCTAGAAGGAGCAATCAGATTAGTATGCAACTCTGAAGTTATCCTAACCGAAAACATGGAAACAACGGATTTGCTATTTACATGGCAAACATTGGTTGAACCTATATTAACACCAGAAAATAAAGAGTATAAAATATCAATTTTAGATTCCTTATATGAAGTTAAGCTATTAACCAATAACTCAGGATTTACATTTTTTATTAATAATATATCAAGTAAAGACAAACAAATTTCAAATACTATTCCTAAAGATGAGTATTCGAAAGCAATAATAGAGGGATTCCTAGCATTTGGAGAATTTCTCGTCAATAACCAATTTTCTTTTTCAGAGGAAAGTTCCTATTCGTCTTTCATTCAAGATTATAAAGCTTTAAAACAAATGAAAGAATAAATAATTGCGATATTCCCACGTTAATAATAAAAAATTATGAAGAACAGAAGAGGTAAGTCTCTTCTGTTTTTTTGCGGGGCACTCAATAAAATCCTACATGAACCTAAAATTGCACATAGATTCCTTTATCCATTATTCTCGAGTTGTCTAGAAACAAAGAAATGAATTGCAAATTTGCTCTTTTTTCATATGAAAATGAGCTAAGTTTAGCTAATATATCTTGTAGGCTCTATTCCAGTGATAACAGACTTCATGTAGCTTTGAAATAAAGTTTGTTAAAAATATTATTGACTCCTTATTTAACTAACAAAGAAAACAAAAAATTCATTTTGAAGAAAGATTGATCAAAAAAGTTTTTCTCTTAATAATTCTGTTAAATCCTTTTATAAGAAAGTTTACTTATTTCTAGCTCTTTATTCAACTAACGCAACCGTTGAACAAGAATTAACTCAGTAGCTTGTTAAAAATACTTTCCCTTTAGTCTCTTTAGAAGATTCAACAACATCAATAGCCGTTTTTATATTCAGCAAGTCATACCTAGAATCTACCATCATCAAACGTAATTTCTGCTCATCTATTAGCCTTATCAAATGACTAAAGGTTTCTTGCCATTTATTTACGGGGACATTTTTATTCCAATTCCGTAAATGAAACATATTAGCATTAACTTTGGCTTTATTTACAATATCCGCCCAGTTTACTTGTATCCCTGATAAAAGACCGATGGTTAAAAAATTGCCATTAGGACGCACACAAAAAGCCAAATCGTTTCCAGGTGAACCTCCTACAGAGTCAATAGCAGCATCCGCACCAATTCCATTTGTTAATTCCATAACTGTTTCGTAGAGTGAAACATTAGAGGTGTCTATTACATAGGAAGCACCAAGATGAAGTAAGTCTTCTTTATATTTATCATTTCTAGTGACTGCAATTAATCGAAAACCTAATATCTTCGATAATTGAGCAAAGATGTGACCAATCGAAGAACCACCTGCATTAACCAATAAAACATCATTTGCTTTTAGTTTCAAGACTTCATTACAAGTCACCCACGCTGTAATTGGATTGATATACATCTGCGACGCCGTAAAGTCATCAATAGAATCCGGTATAGAAACTGCAAGTTCTGATGGTGTCTTAACAAATTCTTGCCAAGTTCCTTCCCCACGTAAAGGTAAAACACGTTTACCAATGAAATTGTGTGAAACCAAAGAACCAACATCTTCTACTATTCCAACTCCTTCATAACCAGGAATATTTGGTAAAGAAATCCGATGAGAATATGACCCTCTAATCGGTATTAAGTCGGAAGGATTTATTGGACGTGCTAACATTCGAACAAGGATTTCATTATCTTTTGGTGGTTCTATGCTTTTATATTCAACTGTTAACACATCTTTTGGGTTACCGAATTCGTAGAATCTAATACATTTTGCATCCAAAACTTTAAATCTCCTTAAGATAAATCAGATTTATTTATTATATCATCTTGAACTAAACTGCCCGTTTCTTCCATAACTATAATAAACAAGTTAACATAATCAAATAATTATAGATTCTCTTAATTACCTACATTTACTGAAAAAACTCTATCCTAATTTACCTTTAGATATTAAATGTCTTTTAATCAAACTTTGCTTTAAATAATCAGTCTTTATTTTAAAACACCATTTCCTTTTAAAAATCAATCATTGCTCCTCTTTCATCAAATACAGAATCAGGATTCCAAGCAACTTCCCAGAGATTGTTTTCTGGATCGGCAAAATAAGCTGTTCTTCCGCCCCAAAAGGCATCGCTTGCTTCTCTTATAATCTTTCCGCCTGCCTCTTTGACTTTTTCCATTACTGTGTCTACATCCTCAGGGGTATTTACATTAATAGCAAAGGTAACCCCTCGATAACCCTCCATGGGATTTTGCAGTTCTACTCCTGCGTCCTTCGCTAATTCCTCTAACGGAAACAATGTTAGCAAAACACCAGCTGTCTTAAAAATAGCATATTGATCAGAGCTTGATTCCTTTTCCAGCCAGCCAATCCGCTGGTAAAACCTTCGCAATTCTGGTAACCGTAATGCTCCTAATGTAAGCAATGAAACTCTTTGTGGTACCATTTCTAACCCCTCCACATATTATTTTCTCCTCTTCATTCGATTTTCCTTTAGAAAAACCCTCTTATATTGATTTTTTTTGTCATAAAAAAAGAAAAATAGAAGAACTGCTAGCTAAGCAATCTCTATTTTCCTTCCTCTATCTCAAAACACACGGAGAATTTTGTACCACTCTCACTTGTATGCACTTTTATTCTTGCCATATGACGCTCAGCAATTCGATAACAAACAGCCAGTCCTAGCCCTGTCCCATTATCCTTTGTTGTAAAGAAGGGGGTTCCTAGCTTTTTTAATATTTCTTCATCGATTCCATTGCCGCTATCAATAATTTCCAACACAATATACTTTCCTTTACAGAATGTTTTTATCGTGAGAATTCCGTCTGGCTCCATAGCCTCTAAACCGTTTAGAGCAAGGTTTAATAAAAGCTGCCTTATCTCTTTCTCATCCAAAAATAGTTCTGGACATTCCTCTAATTGAAGGTTCACCTTCTTACCTGTCAATAAAGCTTCTGCATTAATTAAAGGAAAAATAATTTCAATAATTCTATTTAACGAATATAATCGTTTATCGCTCGTCTTATTTTTAGCTAATGTTAGAAATTCTTTGATGATTTTATTCGCTCGATCTAACTCGTCAATCATGAGTTCCATATGCTCTAGTGATAGGTTAGAGGGATTTGATTTTCCAATTTGTAGGAATCCATGAACGGTTGTCATCGGATTACGAATTTCATGGGCAATTCCAGCTGCCATTTCGCCAACTAGATTTAATTGATCAAGTCTAGCCATTTCTTTTTCAAATGCTAATCGTTCTGTTATGTCATTTAATACAATTAACACACAATTCTTCTTTTCGATCGTTATAATTTCAGTGGATAGTAATCCTTGTTTCTGCTCTCCATTTTTCAGCATGAAATTGACTCTTTGATTTTTAAAAGGAGTGAGCCATTCTTCTTCCTGGAAACTCTCTTCTATTCCATTAATTTCTTTCGCTATTTCCCATTGATAACTATCATCCTTCAATTCCTCGATTGTATAACCCGTGCTTGTTACCCAGTTATTATTTACAGCAATAAAACTAGGATTTTGTAATGTGCGGATTGCCATCATACATGGACTCGCCTCAAATATTTGTCGAAAGCGTCCTTCTGAAAGCATTAAATCATCTGTTACCTTAGATTTTTCTTCTCTTTCCCTATGTAGTTGATGATTCATGGATAATAACTCCAGCGTTCTTTCTTCAACAGCATGCTCTAAGCGATCAAGTTGCTGCTTTCTTAATAATTCCACTTCTTTTCTTTCAGAAATATCACGAATCGTACAAACAAATAACTGATAATCCTCTACCATTGCATCTCCAATGTAAATATCCACTGGAAATACAGTATGATTCTTCCGCTTCGCCTTCGCTTCTATCATTCTTCCGACTAACTTAGGAACCATCATCTCAAATGTAATAGGTGTTTCTCCAGATATTTCTGACTCAGCAGAATGTAAGAGTACTTCAATCGAAGCTCCTATAAGCTCTCCTTCTACATAGCCAAACATTCTTTTCACACTTGGGTTGACACTAATTATTATTCCTTCTTCGTCAAAGGTAACAATTGTGTCTTGTAACGCCTTCTGTAACACCGAAGAGAAGACGGCATTTTTGGTTAAATCCATTTTCGTTATTCTTAATTCCTTATTCATTTTCTCCAATTCTGACGTTGTTTGCCAATTCATTTCGTGGAGGCTTGTCGTATGACTTTCAAAAATTTGCACAAACTGGGCCACTTTACTTCTTAGTGCATCTGGATTAAATGGTTTAACAATATAATCAATCGCCCCTGCTTGATAGCCTTGTGTAATATGATGAATATCTTGACTGATGGCAGTAATAAAAATAATGGGAATATGTCGTGATTTTTTTCGTTCTTTTATTAATTTTGCTGTTTCAAACCCATTTAAGCCTGGCATTTGAACATCGAGTAGAATTACGGCAAAGTCATATTTCAAAATGCATTTTAAAGCTTCTTCACCGGATTTAGCAAAAACCAAATGATACCGAGGAGAATTTAATACTGCTTCTAAGGCCATCAGATTTTCTTGTAAATCATCTACCATTAAAATATAGATTGGTTCTGATACGGAAGAAGATAGATTTTTCTTTTGTTCTATAGATTGAGCTGAATACTGCATAAATTTATAAAGCCTCCTATCTATTAACAAGCCATTTACCAATGTTACCCAGATACTAGTATCGCTTTATTATTCTTTATAAAGCCATACTTGAATAAGCGAATATAATTGCTCTAAATTTACTGGTTTACTAATATAATCAGATGCTCCAGCTTCCATGCACTGTTCTCGATTATGTTTCATCGCCTTTGCTGTTAAGGCGATAATTGGCAGCGTTTTAAATTTATCTTTTTTCCGTATGATGGAAATAGCCTCTAAACCACTCATTTCTGGCATCATAATATCCATCAACACAAGATCAATATCCACGTTTTCCTCTAGAAGGCTAATCCCATCCTTCGCATTCTCTGCATAAAGAATTTCAATATTGTACTCTTCCAATGCTGCATGGATGGAAAAAATATTCCGTATATCATCATCTATAATTAGAACTTTCTTCCCTATTAAATTAGCACTCTTATTTAGTTCCGTAGTATCGATTAACTCATTATTTGTTACTGCAATTTGTCGATAACTTTCTTCAATAGGTGATTGTTCGACAGCTCCTTTTTGCTTTTGGCGCTTTACAGGCAAATAGAGAGAAAATGAACTACCCATTCCTTCGATACTTGTTGCTACCAATTCTCCCCCAAGTAAGCGGGAAATCTCTTTACAGATAGATAACCCAAGACCCGTTCCCCCATATTTTCTGCTGATGGTTCCATCTGCTTGCTTAAATGGTTCAAATATAATATTCATTTTATCCTTAGGAATCCCAATCCCTGTATCCTTCACAGTGAAGGATACGATAGATTCATCCGCGATGGCAAACCTGGACTTGGCTGTCTCCTCCATCCGAATAATCAGCTCCACACTTCCCTTTTCTGTGAATTTAAAAGCATTGGACAATAAATTTTTTAATACTTGATTTAAACGATGTGTGTCTGTCTCTATAAAAGCAGGCACCTCTTTATCAATTTTCACACAAAAATCAAGTTTCTTTTGATTAGCGATAGGAGAAAACTGGCTTTTCAAGCAGTTTTGTATCCCTTCCATTTTTACTGGTTCCTCTATTATTTCCATCATCCCAGTCTCAATCTTCTCCAAATCTAATATCTCGTTTATTAATCTTAGTAATTCATTACCAGAGTAATAGATAGTCTGCAAATACTGGATTTGTTTTGTAGTTAAATTCTCATTTTCCTTTTCAACGAGCATTTGCGACAGGATTAGCATACTATTTAAAGGCGTTCTAAGCTCATGAGACATATTCGCCAAAAACTCCGATTTATACTGAGAGTTATAGATTAACTGCTGAGCCTTTTCCTCTAATTTCTTTCCTATCTTTTCTAGCTCTGCATTCTTTTCTTCTGACACTCTGTATTGTGCCTGTAATTCTTCATTAATAGCCATTAATTCCTGCTGTTGAGCTTGTAGTTCCTCCGATTGGCTTTGCAGCTCCTCCGTCAAACGCTGCTCATCCTCTAGCAATCTCTTTACTTCTAGTCGATTAAAAATACCATGAATAGATATACCTAAGTATTCTCCCACTTCTTTAAGTAAACTTTGCTGCACCGGTCGGAAATATTGCAAAGAGGCTAATTCTACAATCGCTAATACTTCTCCTTCATAGGAAATGGGCTGAATAAGCACCTGCTTTGGTTCTGCCTCTCCTGAACCAGATTTAATCTTTATGTATCCATTGGGAATATCAATAAGACTGATGCTTTTATTCTCCTTTGCAGCTTGTCCCACTAAACCTTCACCAAGCTGAATGATAGATTGTCTGTCTTCATTATCAAAAGCATAATTTGCTATTTCCTTGAGGCAGCGGGCATTACCCTTCTCGCTTAACAGATAAAAAACACCATATTGTGCACCTACAGCAGGAGTTATTTGACTAATGAAGTAATCAGCAAGAGATTCCATCGTTTCTACCATTGAAAAACTAGTTGTTATTTCTGCCAATCGTGAGTCAAGCCAACTTTGCTCTTCTGCCTGGGCACGGCTTTCAATTTCATCTCGAGAATACTTTTCCAAAGTTGTTACCATTTCATTAAAGGCACGAGCAATTTCTCCTATTTCATCCTTCGAATTAATCTCCAGCCTTGGAAACTTTATTCCTCTTTTAAAGGAAACACCGGACATCACTGTCGTAACTTTATGTAGATTTTTCGTTAATCCCCTTATTAAATAAATGGCCAATGTAATGCTGCATATTACTCCGACTATAATATAGGCATAAGTCATTAATACGACAATATCATATGTTTTTTTTGAATCTTCTAGTTCTTCTTGCATCTCTTTAATCTGGGCACTATAAAGCGAACTCGCGATTTGTAATAATCTATTTTTTTCATCACTTTCTCTTGCCCAAAAATTGGTATTCATTTTTTTATTTTTGGCTTCTACTATTTGTTGGCCCTTTTCTTCAAAGGGTTGATATAATGTCGAAAATTTTATTAATAAATCCTGCGTTTCATCCCTTTTATCATTCTCGGTTAAGAAATTATACGCTTTGTTTATTTCTTTTCTTGTTTCTTCCATTTGTCTCATTGTTATTTCATTGAGTGTTTTAGAGGATTGTGAGGATAATTCATATATTTGTCTACTTAAGTTAGTTACTTCATTCTTTAACGTATAGGCTGCATTAATTCTCTCTGTTTTATCATGTGCAAGAACATGCATTTTGTCATTTTGCTGTCGAAGCATACTCATAAGTACAATAATTAAAATCGTAATGAACACAAAAATAATGCCTAAACCAACATAAAGCTTTGTACTAAATCTCATGTATCCTCCTATCAATCTACCAGTTTAAAAGCATAAAATAAGGAAACTCGGAAGATTATTTTTGATAAACAAGCATGAATATTTATAAACAAAGATGACTTTTACGTTATAAAAATAATTCTATTCTACAAAAATTATATGTTAAATATGGAAATGATACAATATGATAATTGGATAAAACTAGGAGCAGCCGGGAGGGGAACTAACATGTCCAGAGCGTAAAAAACTCTTTTATTTAAGTTATTATTGGTATACAGTGGATTCCCCTTATTTAGGACATAATGAAAACCCCTAAACCTGATATAAGCTTATAGGTTTAGGAGCTTTTCATAATAATTATGGCGTAAACTAGCTGAAGCTTTATATGCATCATCCAATATTTCCGTTAAAATAGCATTAGACACATCAGCAGAAAGCGATCTTTGTTTGATAAGAGTCCGAACTTCATATAAAAAATCAATATACGCAATATAATTATCATCATACTTTTGCTGCCATTCCTCTTTCAGCTTTTTTGCTAGTTTCGGGCTTGCACCATTAGTGGAAACACTTAAGTGAAGACGCCCCTTTTTAAAGCTAGCTGGAATCTGACAGTTTCCTTCTTCAAAAGAAGAAGCATCATTCACTAAGCAAAACGATTTAATTTGTTTAGCGATACGATGATTTTCTTGTGAATCATTGGTTGCTGTAATAGTTAAAAAGGCATGGGCGAAATCTTCCTCTTTCCCTGTTCGTCGCAGCAGCCTGATTTTCCTGTCCTCTGAAAGTTCTTCTATTTCCGTACAAACTTTGGGACTAATCACCGTTACACTAGCTTCTTCATCTAGAAGCATCAACACCTTTCGATAGGCAATCTTGCCTCCTCCAACTACTACACAATGTTTATCTTTTATATCAACTAGTAATGAAAGCATATTCATTCCCTACCATCATTTCGTCTATTCTTTCTTTTAATATTCCAGCTATTAATGGGTCATAACCCAAATAAGGAGCGAGTTCGTATTCTTTATGGTTACTTTTTATTTTATTAATAGTTTTTTCCATTGACTTCATCAAAATTCCCGTAAAAAGAAGATAGGGAATTACCAACACATGGCGATAGGAAGAATGATCTGCCATTTGCAGTGCTTCTTCAAAGCTTGGTTGTGCAGCAGTTAAATAACAATCCTGTACAACGATTTGTTCCACTTGTTGTTCAAGTAAAGCTGCTATTTTACCTAAATCACGTTTTACATCTGGATCACTGCTTCCTCTTCCCACAAGCATAACAAGCATTGTTTCATTACTTTCTTTATAAAGAGAAGCGCTCCGAATTTTGTCTGCAACAATTTTAACCATTTGAGGATGAACTCCAATCGGTTTGCCATATTTCATCTGGACATGCGGATATTTCAGCGAAAGCTTTTCTAATACTTCTGGAATATCTTTTTTGGCATGGGCTGCTGTAAGAAGCAAAACGGGTATGATATTAATGGTGGAAGCACCTTTTTCTACACATTTTCGAAAACCTTCTTCAATGGAGGGATCAGCCAATTCTAGGAAAGAATATTCTTGTATGCCTTTGAAACCATTTATCTTCATACACTTTTCAATAAAGGAGATAGCCTGATCGCTTGCTTCCTTTACCCTGCTTCCATGACATATATATAATACTGCTTCCATTATCAAACAACCTCTTTCGGAATGGTTTCACCGAAACTTTCCTCAAACCATTTAATTTTCTCTCTCATTTTGACTACTTCGCCAATCACAATCATACAAGGATTTTCAATTTCTCCTTTTTCAGCATCCTCTATTACATGGTTAAGATCAGTAATAATTGTCTTTTGTTTAAAGGTTGTTCCCCAATTGATGAGCGCAACTGGTATTGTACCTTTTTTTCCAAAGGACAAAAGCTTCGACTGAATATATGGTAGATTTTTCACTCCCATATAGATGGCAAGTGTATCAATTTGAGAAAGTGCTTCCCATTTAATATGGTCTTCCTCGCCATTTTTTATATGACCTGTTACAAAGGCAAAAGAAGAGCCATAATTGCGGTGGGTTACTGGGATACCGGCATAACTTGGAGCGGCAATGCCTGCAGTAATTCCTGGTACTATTTCAAAGGGGATTTGATTCTTAGCTAACTCCTCTGCTTCTTCCCCGCCCCTTCCAAATACAAAGGGATCACCACCTTTTAGCCTTGTGACAATTTTCCCTTTTTTCGCATGTTTCACTAAGGTTTGATTGATCAATTCCTGTTTCATGGCATGATGATGCGGAAGTTTGCCGCAATAAATCAGTTCAGCCTTCGGTTTCGCATATTCTAATAACTCACGATTCACTAAACGATCATATAAAATTACATCGGCATTTTTGATGCATTTTAATCCTTTTACCGTTATTAAGTCCGGATCTCCTGGCCCTGCACCAACTAGATATACTCTCCCCATTTTATCCACCCTTCTTGTTGTTCCTTCTTTTCGGATCCATTAAAAAGTGGGGAAAGGAATCAACGATGAACGGATGGTTTTGCAAGGACCATGCTCAGTTTTTCCCTTTCCCTATATTAAGAGATATAATATTCTTTTTCTTTTAAATATTGTACGATTTGTTCTACACATTCTTCAATAGAATGTTTTTCTGTATCCACGATTAATTCTGGCTGAAGCGGCTCCTCATATGGGGAACTAATACCTGTAAAGTCCTTTATGATTCCTTTTCTTGCTTTCTCATATAAACCTTTCGGATCCCTTGCTTCACAAGCCTCTATGGAACACTTTATATATATTTCCACAAACTCGTTTTCTTCTAATAAAGCTCTTACTCGATCACGGTCTTCGCGAAACGGAGAAATGAAGGCAGTTAGAACGACTTGCCCACTATCAACAAATAGCTTGCTGACCTCGCCAATTCTTCTAATGTTTTCTTTGCGGTCCTCATCTGAAAAACCCAAATCTTTATTAATTCCAAAACGTATATTATCTCCATCTAAGACATAGCTATTTGTCTGGTCTTCATATAATCTTTTTGCAACAGCATTTGCAACCGTTGATTTTCCCGAACCAGATAACCCTGTAAACCATAAAACATAGCTATGATGCTTATTTTTTTCTCTTCTATCCTTCTTTGTTACTGCATGGTCATGCCATGTAATATTTGTACTTTGGCTCAAAAGTTCTCTCTCCTTTAAGAATGGATTTCTTGTTTTTGCAATCCTTTTATTAACACTTCCACTACTTCTTTACGACTAAATGTACTTGGTGGAATCTCTCCATTTCTTAAAAGCTCGCGAACCTTCGTCCCAGATAAAATTTCATGATGTTCCTTGCCATGTGGACAAGTTTTTGTAGAAGCCATGTTCTCACATTTCTTACAATAGAAACTATGTTCAAAGAATAATAGATTAATACCTAGCTCTTCTTGTGTAAATTGGTCAAAAATTCTTTGAGCATCATAGGTACCATAGTAGCTCCCTACCCCAGCATGATCACGACCGACGATAAAGTGGGTACAGCCATAATTCTTTCTCACCATCGCATGGAATATTGCTTCTCTTGGTCCTGCATAACGCATAGCAGCAGGGAATACAGCTAGGAATACACGCTCTTTTGGATAGTAATTTTTCAATAGCACTTGGTAGCTTTCCATCCGAACATCTGCTGGAATATCATCCGCCTTCGTTTCACCTACTAATGGATTTAAGAATAGACCATCAACAATTTCGAGTGCTGACTTTTGAATATATTCATGTGCACGATGAACAGGATTTCTTGTTTGGAATCCGACTACTGTCTTCCATCCCTTTTCTACAAATATTTCTCTCGTTTCTGCCGGATCTAAGTAAAAATTACTAAAATCCGTTTTCTCTACTTTCTTTATGAGTTTAATCGGGCCGCCAATATATATATTTCCGCGATCAAACATTTTCTTTACACCTGGATGTGCTAAATCATCTGTACGGTAAACAGAAACAGCCTCTTTACTTTTATCTGGAATATAAATATCCTCTACTGTCAGCACACCATATACTTCACCTTGATGGACTAGTTTTACCGTATCCTGAAGTTCAATGGTATCTGATTGTTCCTTTGAAATGGGCAATGTAATAGGTATGCTCCAAATCTCACCTGTTGCTAAGCGCATATTCTCTACCACTGCTTCATAATCTTTTTGGGATAAAAATCCTGTAAGCGGGCTATATGCTCCATTTCCAATCAGTTCTAAATCACTAAGTGCAATAGTATCAATTTCTAGCTCCACCTTTAGTTCAGAGATATCATAATTAGGATCGTATAAATTAATTAATTTTCCACCATGTGGTTGACTTAATGACATTTTTTAGCACACCTTTCTTTTTTCGGACTTTTTCTTATAAATGATTTCCGTTAAATTCCGCCACCATCTTCATAAATAGTACTGTTATCTTCACGAATCGTTTTCATTAGGCTTATAATTCCAAGTGTAGCAATACATACACTAAGAATAATAAGTACATTATAGATATCTGCTTCAATAAATAATTGAACTAAACCGTAAGAAATAACTAATGATAGGACTGGCGAAACAATCCATACCTTAAAAATTCTTAACACTAGTTTCTTCTTCAGAATCTCATATCCATTCTTCGAGACACCTATTCCGATAATGGCAGAGCTAGTTACTTGCGTTAACGGAACTGGTATTCCAAATATAGAAGCTATTGTCACTAATGTCGCGCCCGTGCCAGAAATTAGTCCTCCTTCCAGCTTCGTGAATTGGACAATTTTCTTTCCATTTGTCTGCAAGACTCTTCCCCCTAGCAGAAAAGCGCCGATTGCAATAAAAAATCCACCCACTACTACTCCTGTTTGCATGGATATCATGTCAGCGCCAACTAATGGTCCAATAGAGTTTGCAACATTATTCATTCCCGCAGAGAATGCTTCAAAGCACCCCACGATAATAACAAAAATAGATAAGTATTTTTCATTACTTGGATTGCGAATCCATTCATTTTGATTCTCAAGCTTTCTTACATATTTCCCAGCCCCTAGCGCGATGAAAAAAGACACGATTGGAACAAGAAGCCAAAAGAAGACAATCCATAATATATTCGCAATATATAAGCTTTTAAAAGCCACACCTACTCCTACTACACTGCCAACTGTAATTTCACTTGTTGATAATGGAATCCCCATTATATTAGCTATAAATAGAGAGAGTGCAGCTGATGATAAAATGATTAAGACAATTTTAGCATCAAGGATACTACTCGGAATTAATCCTTCCCCAACTGTTTTTACTACTTCACTCCCGCCAATTACCGCTCCTAGAAAAATCGCTACCGCACATATAAGCAGAGCAACTCTCTTTTTTGGTATGGCGCCTGATCCATAGGCAACACCAAGGCTTGCTGCTGCACCACTTGCGCCAATGTTCATTGCAAAAAACAATGACATAATACCTGCTAAAATAATGATCATCTCTTTGTACCTCTACTCATTATTGTAAGTGTAGCCCGCATTCTGTTTTTCCTTTTCCCGCCCATCTACCAGAACGTAAATCATCCATATTAATAGCAGGCTGGGTACATGTTCTGCAGCCAATGCTCGGATACCCCTTATCGTGAAGAATATTGTAGTCCAAAGAGTTCTTATGGGCATATCTCCAAACATCTTTCCATGTCCAATGAATCAGTGGACAAACCTTTATGGATTTAAATTTATTATCCTTATTTAGATATTGCGTGTTTTTTCTTGTTTCTGACTGTTCTCTGCGAAGTCCTGAAATCCAAGCAATCGGTTCAGACAGCACTTCATGTAAAGGAACAACCTTGCGAATCTCACAGCATTTATTTGGATTAGATAACCAAAGTTCTTCTCCATATTGTGCAGCCTGTTCTTCTAACGTAATGGCTGGTTTTTTCATTTCAATTTGCAAATCTGGATACCGCTGTTTCACCTTTTCAATTAATTCATAGGTTTCATCAAAATGTACATCTGTATCTAAAAAAACAATACGAGCATCCTTTTTTATCTTTGAAATTAAATCGATAAGAACAATTCCTTCAATTCCAAAACTGCAAGCATAGACAATATCCTCTCGGTACGTATCATAAGCCCACTTTAAAACCTCTAAAGCTCCCTTTGTTTCCGTTTCGCTTGAAAAGTCCACAGGAGGATACGTATCAATAGTTTCATAGGTTAATAACTGACTCATTAAAAATCCTCCAATTTCATCATAGTATTTTGTTCATGGATTATGTGCCCAAAATATAAAAAGAGGCAGCTTTAACCCACTTTCTCAGTTAAAGTTGCCTCTAGTTTGTCTAGTCAGCTTGTTTATTAAACGCCCTAAATAGGAAACTCCTGTTATTTCCCTAAGCGTATCTTTTCATTTTTTTCAATTTGAATAATTTTTCCATCCTGTACGACTAATGTGACCGATCCAAATTTCATTGTGTTTAGAATTTGCTCTAATTGAATTTTCACTTTGTCCAGCTGATTTGTTTCCCCCACCAACAAATCCCTCCTTAAAAAAGGTGAAATCTTACTAAACCATTTGAATAGCGTTTACGCCAGACATATTTTTGAATCGAAAACGCCTATCAAAGGAATGCTCGACCATCGCAAGTGAAATGCATTTACGATTTAAAAAATCCTTCCATTTGGAAAGAGTTGAGTATTTATTCCTTCCCCTATCTTTCAAAATGGGTATCCATTTTGTTGGATTTAGCACCTTGCATTCAGCAGGTTGCCAGACTTTTCTTCGGCCAATTCCCTCCATCTCTCTTGATAGGCATCGTTATTTTCTAAATTTTATCATAATTGCCATAATTGTCAATAAGTTTTTCGAGTTGTTTAGTCGGGATTAACAATCTATTTCCTAGTATTTTAGGGTGAATACTCTTTTTATTATAGAAGAAAATATAGTATTAGTGAATGTCCCATTACTATTGTTGGCAAAAATAGCTGATTAGCACTAGACTAAATCAGCTATTTTTCCATCCTTATTTTTTTCGTATCTTTAATAACGGCTTTGCAATGATGGGTGTTAAAATCCCTGATAAAATTGCCTCTGGCACCCCATTTGTACCAACTATAGCTAGTATCGCAGGCAAGAGATCTTCCACATTTACACCAATTGCGTTTGCATAAGGCTCTCTTACAAATAAATAGACAAATCCTAGCACAAGGATTGTATTGATTAGAGATCCTATCACACCAGAAATACTCATTGCTACTGTCTCATTCATTTTGTCTCTCAGCACCTTATAAAATAACAGTCCTGCCACTACTCCAATCATTACTCTTGGAAAAACAGATATTAACGGATTGGTAAAAATAATCGGGGCAAGGACACTTGTCGGATAAGTGAAAGCACGGATAAATGTGATAATGCCCCATACTCCTCCAATAATCGCTCCCTCTAATGGTCCTAAAACAATCGCTGCAATAATAACTGTGATCTGAATGATTGTTATACTAAGTACAGGAGTCGGAATATACCCTAGTATCGGAACAAAGGTTTGAATAATAATAATAGCCGTAAGTAGTCCTAGTAGAACCAAGCGAGTAGTTTTATTTTTTTTCTTCATCTGCAAGTAGTTCTCCTTATGTGGAAAAAGCATTATCCACTTTTCCCTCAATTTAATAAAATTCCTTTGTTATCATACTACAAAAACAAGTATTTTTTCTATGATAATAAGAAGGATTTTTCTGCATTTCCCTTTAGGATGGGGTTAATTACTTGCTGTTATACATTATTGGATTACTCGGTATAAGGAAAAGTCTTTTTAAGTGTTTCAATAAAGGTGATAACATTTTGTTTCTCCTTCATAATGGGAGCAAAGAGATAAGATAATCGTCTTGTAAATCGCGCATTTGTGATTGGGATAATACTTAGGTTTCCATTCTTCACATCCCTTTCGATCACACTTTTGGATAAAAGTGATAAGCCATTGCCATTAATAAGCGTTTCCTTGATGCCTTGATTACTGCTAATAGTTAAAAAGGATTCAGCTCTTAACCCATTGGATCGAATAACATGATCTAAGTACTCTCTTGTACCAGATCCAAGCTCTCTTGTAATCCATGTCTGATCATGGAGTTCAGAAATCGAAATGCTTTCCTGAGTCGCAAGTGGATGATGAACAGATGCAACAATAAATAACTCATCCTCCATAAAAGGCACCACCTGCAATTCCTTATCATTTGTTTGTCCTTCAATTAAACCGATATCTACTTCATATAATCTTACCGCTTGGACAATTTCTTCTGTATTTCCAATCGTAGCTTGAATTTGCAACTCGGAATGCTCTCTTTGCAGATCAAGCAGTAATGCCGGAAGAATGTATTCGCCGATCGTAAAACTAGCACCTATTTTTAATTCACCCTTAATTGCATGATGATGCTCTAAAATATGCTGTCTCGTCTGGTCATATAAGCGTATCATTTGAATGGCGCAATCATAAAGCATTTGACCGGTTGGTGTTACTTTTAAATATTTTGGTGACCGTTCCAATAGCTTTGTTTGAAACTCCTTTTCAAGATTCTTAATATGTAGACTTACACTCGGCTGACTCATTAACAGCATTTCTGCTGTCTTTGTAAAATTCTTTACTTCAACAAGCGTCACAAATGTTTTTAGAGCTTCATACTGCATTTTTTCTCCTCCTTTTCGCTAATTAAATAGTTAATTATTAAGATTACTAATAGTTGCCATTAATTATATGTATTTTACTAATTCTTTCATTTCCAGTAAAGTACAATTAGAATACGTGTCATACGAGGATGCTCTAGGCGGCTGCTTTCATGTATGGATGCCTTAACGCCTATCCAAGCTTTCGTCACCTGTTTAAATTAATCTGATTAGATACTGATCTATTTAGAAAAACAATATCCCCTGCTTGTTTCAATTAGTAACAAGCTTCTTTTGTGTTCCTAATCCGATTTGTCTGATAGGATTAATAAAAAACAGAGTGACAATCCTCCCTCTTCCTTATAAAATAAATTGCAAGAATTATCACACTAATCAAATTACAAAAGAGAATACCATTATCTATGCGAGGTGAAAGTGTTGCAGCTTCAAGTAATAAATAGTCCTTTTAATCAAGAACAAACAGAATTATTAAACCGTCTTTTACCAACTTTAACTGAATCACAGAAAATTTGGCTAAGTGGGTATTTATCTGCTTCCACTGCAGTCACAGCATCAGCAGAACCTATCTCCAATACTGAATTAACGGAGCAAAAGGCAGCTGAACCAATTACAAAAGATATTACGATTCTTTTTGGATCCCAAACCGGAAATGCACAAAGCCTTGCCAAAAATCATGGCAATCGTTTAAAAGAATTAGGGTTTAATGTCACTGTACAGTCAATGGGTGACTTTAAACCTAATAATCTAAAAAAAATACAAAATCTTCTTGTTATTGTGAGTACTCATGGAGAAGGCGACCCACCAGATACTGCAATAGCTTTCCATGAATTCTTACATGGAAAACGAGCGCCTAAGCTGGAGAACTTCCAATATTCTGTGTTAGCGCTTGGTGACAGCTCGTATGAATTCTTCTGCGAAACAGGGAAGCAATTTGATAAACGTTTAGAAGAATTGGGTGGAACAAGACTTTATCCACGTGTGGATTGTGATCTTGATTATGATGAACCAGCTAGTGAATGGTTCGAAGGCATCGTCAGCAGCTTGAGCCTTCAATCAGAATCAACCGCTCAGTCCATAAGTATAACACCACCGTCTCTTCAAGATTCTGGTTATTCTCGCAGTAATCCGTATTATGCGGAGGTACTGGAGGTCATTAATTTAAATGGACGTGGTTCCAATAAAGAAACATTGCATGTAGAGCTTTCGCTTGAGGATTCTGGAATCTCTTATGAACCAGGTGACAGCCTTGGAATTTTTCCCCATAATGATCCAGTATTAGTTGATCTTTTAATACAAGAGTTACGTTTTTCTCCAACAGAAAGTGTCACAATCAATAAACAAGGAGAAGTTCTGGCTTTTCGAGAAGCTTTATTAACCTATTTTGAAATTACAGTTTTAACCAAACCATTGGTAGAGAAATTTGCAAAAATAACAACCAATCCAGCTTTAGAAGACTTACTTGCTAAGGGAAACGAAGATAAATTAAAGGCATATATAAATGGGCGTGACTTATTAGACCTTATTCGAGACTATGGGCCAATTGAAGCAGATGTGCAAACATTTGTATCCTTGCTTCGTAAACTGCCTACCCGCCTTTATTCGATTGCCAGCAGCTACAAAGCAAATCCTGATGAAGCACATTTAACGATTGGCGCCGTTCGTTACCATGCAAACGGCCGAGATCGCAATGGTGTTTGCTCCGTTCAAATAGCGGAACGTATTCAGCCAGGTGATAAACTGCCTATCTATATACAAAACAATGAAAATTTCAAACTTCCGGATAACCCAGATACCCCTATTATTATGGTTGGTCCAGGGACAGGAGTGGCACCCTTCCGTTCCTTCCTGCAGGAAAGAGAAGAAATCGGTGCCGAAGGAAAAGCATGGCTATTCTTTGGAAACCAACATTTTGTTACAGACTTTCTTTATCAAACAGAATGGCAAAATTGGCTTAAAGATGGTGTGTTAACAAAAATGAGTATTGCTTTTTCCCGGGATAAAGCGGAAAAGGTATATGTGCAGCACCGCATGCTGGAGCATAGCAAAGAGCTATTTGAATGGCTGGAAGAAGGAGCTGTTCTATATGTTTGTGGAGACGAAAAGCATATGGCACATGATGTTCACCAAACACTCCTTACTATTATCCAAAAAGAAGGTCAAATGTCTTTAGAAAAGGCTGAGGAATATATAGCTTCTATGACTCAAACCAAACGTTATCAGCGTGACGTTTATTAAATAATTGGCAGGAAAGGAGTTTTTCTACAATGGCAAAACAAATATTAAAAGCACCAGATGGACCACCAAGTGATGTGGAACGAATAAAAGAAGAAAGTAATTATTTACGTGGCACATTGAAGGAATCCATGGAGGAAGAATTAAGCGCTGGTATTTCAGACGATGATAACCGCTTAATGAAATTCCACGGAAGTTACCTGCAAGATGATCGTGATTTACGCAATGAACGTGCCAAGCAAAAATTAGAACCAGCCTACCAATTTATGCTCCGAGTTCGAACACCGGGTGGAGTAGCTACACCGGCTCAATGGCTGACAATGGATGATCTTGCACAAAAGTATGGAAATAATACATTAAAATTAACGACACGCCAAGCTTTCCAAATGCATGGCATTTTAAAATGGAATATGAAGCAGACTATTCAAGATATACACCAATCCTTACTTGATACAATTGCTGCTTGTGGCGACGTCAATAGAAATGTGATGTGCAACCCTAATCCGTATCAATCAGCTTTGCATAGTGAAGTGTATGAATGGTCAAAAAAATTAAGTGATTATTTACTACCTCGTACACAAGCTTATCATGAGCTCTGGTTAGATAAGGAAAAGGTAGCTTTCACTCCAACTGTTGAGGAAACAGAAGAGGAGCCAATGTACGGAAAATTATATTTACCTAGAAAATTTAAAATTGGTATTGCCGTTCCTCCTTCTAATGATATTGATGTATTTTCCCAAGACCTGGGGCTAATTGCCATTACGGAAGAAGAAAAACTAATTGGATTTAATGTTGCCATCGGCGGGGGAATGGGAATGACCCATGGAGATAAAGCAACATACCCACAGCTCGCAAAAGTAATTGGATTCTGTACACCTGAGCAAATTCTTGATGTGGCGGAAAAAGTAATTACGATTCAACGCGATTATGGAAATCGCTCTGTTCGAAAGAATGCTCGTTTTAAATATACCGTGGATCGCCTTGGTCTAGATAATGTAGTAGAAGAACTAGAAAATCGCCTAGGCTGGAAACTTCAAGAAGCGAGAGAATTTCACTTTAACCATAACGGCGACCGCTATGGCTGGGAAAAAGGCATTAAAGGAAAATGGCACTTCACTTTATTCGTGGAAGGCGGCCGCATTAAAGACTATGAAAATTATCCGTTAATGACAGGCTTACGCGAAATCGCTAAAGTACATACTGGCGATTTCCGATTAACTGCCAATCAAAATCTAGTCATTGCGAATGTCTCCAGCCGCAATAAAAAGCAAATCGCTGATTTAATCGAGCAATATGGCATTATGGATGGAAAACGTTTCTCTGCACTGCGTCGTAATTCTATTGCTTGTGTATCCCTGCCAACCTGCGGGCTTGCGATGGCAGAAGCAGAACGATACTTACCAGTCTTAATCGATAAGATAGAAGAAATCGTGGACGAAAATGGGCTACGTGATGAAGAAATTACCATCCGTATGACAGGCTGTCCAAATGGCTGTGCCCGCCATGCATTAGGGGAAATCGCCTTCATTGGAAAAGGACCTGGAAAGTACAATATGTACCTAGGCGCCGCCTTTAATGGAAGCCGCTTAAGCAAACTCTATCGCGAAAATGTTGGCGAGGAAGAAATCCTTTCAGAACTTCGCGTACTGCTCCCGCGCTATGCGAAAGAAAGAACGGCAAATGAACATTTTGGAGACTTTGTTATTCGCGCTGGTATTGTTAAAGAAGTAACCGACGGCACAAACTTTCATGATTGACAGATGAGTCATTGCACCACTTTAATCGTTTTGATTGAGTGGTGCTTTTTTGTGGTTGGAATTGGGCGGTAGAGATTGAGGTTGGAGGTTTGGCTGATATTTCAGAGGTTGGCTGATTCTACCTCCACCTTGGCTGATATTTTCGGAGGTTGGCTGATTCCCTCTCCACTTTGGCTGATATTTTCGGAGGTTGGCTGATTCCCTCTCCACTTTGGCTGATATTTCCGGAGGTTGGCTGATTCCCTCTCCACTTTGGCTGATATTTCCGGAGGTTGGCTGATTCCCTCTCTACTTTGGCTGATTTATCCAGAGGTTGGCTGATTCCCTCTCCACTTTGGCTGATTTATCCAGAGGTTGGCTGATTCTACCTCTACTTTGGCTGATTTATCCAGAGGTTGGCTGATTCCCTCTCCACTTTGGCTGATATTTTCGGAGGTTGGCTGATATATCCGGAGGTTGGCTGATTCCCTCTCCACTTTGGCTGATATATTTGGAGTTTGGCTGATTCTACCTCCATTTTGGCTGATATTTTCGGAGGTTGGCTGATTCCCTCTACACTTTGGCTGATATTTTCGGAGGTTGGCTGATTCCCTCTACACTTTGCCCAATTTCCCCTTCACCTTGGCTGGTACACTCATAATTTCACCTATTCCCCTACTATTTTGACTAATATAATACTCATAGTTTTACTGATTTCCCCACTACTTTAACTGTTATACCCCAGATTTCGCCGATTCTCCCACTTCGATTTCCACCCTTCCCTATCCATATCAAGCCATTGCTTGACTTTTCCTATAAACAAACTGATTTTCCCACTCATAGTCCAACCTAGTTTTGTATATATTTAAAGTTGTAAGCCATATAAATATTTTCATATGAAAAATAGGAGGCTACATTATGTCTGTTAATCCAGCTTCCCCTGCCTTTCAACTATTCGGGGATTCTACCCAGTCTGTTAATTATAAAAGGGATTCTTATAATTACATTACACAGTTATTTTCTGAACAAATGCCTGCAATACATACTGGGTTATTCAATGTCCATCTTAATCAAGGATTCATTGTCCAGCCACACTGGCACACAAATGTGAATGAACTTGTTTTTGTCGTTAGTGGGGAAGTTATGACCTCTGTCTTCAACCCTTTTACACAAAGCATCATGACTTATCATGTAAAACCCGGGCAAGCTTCCCAATTTCCAAAGGGGTGGTTCCATTGGATAGTAGCATTGCGAAACAATACTCATTTTCTTACTATTTTCGACCAGCCGCAACCTGATATCGTGTTTGGTTCTGATTTTCTACGTTTTTTGCCAAAAGAAATTGCTAACAGAGCTTATTGTGTAAACGAAGCCGCCTACGCACATGCCATTGCCCCCATTACCCAGTCTACTATTCTCGGGCCACCACCAGGATGTGACCAAATCGGAGGAGCCGTAAACTATCCATACCATGCCACTCAGCCTACACCTACTATACATCCTTATCTCAATCTTTCCTCTCCTCCCCACGCTTATTAACCAAGAAAAGTAAGAAAGTATGGAGGTTATTACTGTGACAAAGAAACAACATTATGGTTCTGAAGTAAAATGTGAAGAAATTGAATGGACGTTTCCACCTCAGCAGCAAACACGACAGCCGGGGTTTGAATATTTGATGGATCCACTTCCTATTTTTGATAACCCCAAATATATTGGAACAGGCAAGTTAAAGGACCGTACAGCTATTATTACTGGAGGAGACAGCGGCATCGGCAGAGCCGTTGCCGTCGCCTTTGCGAAGGAAGGGGCAAACATTGTCATCTCTTATTTTGACGAGCATACAGATGCAGAAACAACAAAGCGAGTTGTCGAGCAATATGGTCGCTCCTGCTTACTCATTCCAGGAGACTTGCGAAGAAGAGAACATTGTGAATTCATTGTGCAAAAAACATTAGAAACATTTGGAAAAATTGACATTTTGGTTAATAATGCAGCTGTACAATTTTTGCGAGAAGACTTAACTTCCATACCAGACGAACAATGGGAATTAACGTTTGATGTAAATATCCATGCCTATTTTCACTTAACAAAGGCTGCCTTACCCCATTTAAAAGAAGGAGCCAGTATTGTTAATACGACTTCTCTTGTTGCCTATATTGGGGTAAGTCACTTGATTGATTATACGACGACGAAAGGTGCGATTGTTAGTTATACAAGAGCGCTAGCCAACAACCTTGTGCAAAAAGGTATCCGTGTGAACGCTGTTGCTCCTGGACCTTTCTGGACACCCATCCAGCCTGCCTCACAATCGGCTGAAAATATTGCTACATTAGGCTCAGATGTACCAATGAAGCGGGCGGGGCAGCCGTATGAAATTGCTCCAGTCTATGTGTTGCTTGCTTCTGATGATGGTTCTTATATGACAGGACAAACGATTCATGTAAATGGCGGTGCTATGGTTACGACTTAGAACAGCAAAAAAGGACGATATCCCGTCGTCCTCTTTTGTTATTCCTCATTATTTTTCTCTTTTTAACACCCTTACTTCATATGGCAAAAGTTCTATCTGTTCTTGCTTTATTTCTTGTGTAAGTAAATCGAAAAAGGATTCTTTTAACGTTACTGTTTGCTTTTGTTCTGTAAAATTCATGACAAATAAATAGTAGCACTCAGCCGAATCCCTTCTTTGGACGGAAACACCTTCTTTATGCAGAATTTCCCTTTCGCTGTCAAGATTACCTTCTTTTTGCAATCCCTCATAAAAATCATCTAAAAAGGCCTGTTCCGTTCTTGCCCCTATAAAATAGGCTTTTCCTTTCCCGTAGCAGTTTTCTACAACAGCAGGATTCCCTTGATAAAAGTCCTCCATATACGTCGCTAAAATATTCGCTTCTTTCCTTTCAAAAATGGTGCAATAATCTTTTATTTCATATTGCTTCCCGTTATAGATAAGGGTATTTCTATCTTTTGGATAAAGAGTATCTGTTTCTTTTACATCAATGCCAAATATTCGTTTTAGCATTGCAGGCCAACCTGATAAATGGGCAAGATCCGTTTCATTAACAAGGCCGCTAATATATGAACTTACAAGTGTTCCTCCATTTGCAACATAGTTTTCTAATTTAGAAATTGTATCAAGAGACATCATGTAGAGCATTGGAGCAATAACTAAATCATAGGAAGCAAGCTCTTGATTTAATGTAACTATATCGACACTAATATCCTTTTTCCAAAAACTTTGATAATGCTTTTGCAACGTTTGAGGATATTGCTTTGTTGAATCGGAGAATCCTTGTGCATCGTTTAAAGCCCAGTTATTTTCCCAATCATATACAATTGCTACTCTTGCTTGTTTATGTGTTCCCTTTACTTCAGCAATCTTCTCTAGAGCTCCACCAACTGCTGAAACCTCTTGAAAGACTCGATTCGTTTCACTATTATCATGATCCACTACTGCCCCATGAAATTTCTCGGAGGATCCTCTTGATTTTCTCCATTGAAAATACAGAACACTGTCTGAACCATGTGCGATAAATTGCATGGAGGATAGCAAATGCATACCAGGTCTCTTCGTTTTATTCACATCATGCCAGTTGACGCCACTTGGTGTACTTTCCATAATGAGAAAAGGCTGTTGTTTTAAAGAGCGATACAAATCATTGATAAAACCAACTTTTGCAGCTAAGTCCTTTGTTTCCTCCCAATCATTGTGCCAAGCAGGATAGCAATCCCAACTAACAATATCCACATGCTTTGCAAACTCACTATAATTCAAACTTTGAAAGGGTATTAAATCATGCGTGTCTGCCATAAAGTTTGTTGTAATAGGGATAGATGGAGAGATTTCCCTTAATGGCACTATTTCATGCTTGTAAAAATCAATTGTTTGGTCAGTGACAAAACGTTTCCAATCTAAATTCAATCCATGAACCATACTTTCTCCAATGGAAGAAGGAGATTCAACTTCTAACCAATCTGTGATTGTATGGCTCCAAAATGGCCCCCACCAAGCATGATTTAGTTTATCTAATGTCCCATACTTCTTTTTCAGCCAATTACGGAAATTATCTTGGCAAAGTTCACAGTGACAATCGCCGCTATACTCATTAGAAATATGCCACATTAGTAACGCAGGATGATTTCCATAGCGCTCCGCTAGCTTTCTATTAATAATTGCTACTTTTTCACGATAGATAGGGGAAGAAAAACAATGATTATGGCGTCCCCCATGTAACATTTTCATGCGATTTTCGGTGGTTCTTAAGACTTCTGGGTACTTCTTAGACATCCATGCTGGTCTAGCGCCACTTGGAGTAGCTAAGATGACTCTCCCGCCCATTTGATAAATGGCCTCTATTCTTTCATCGAGCCAGTCAAACTGGAATTCCCCTTCTGTTGGTTCAAGTGCACTCCATGCAAATACACCTAAGGTAAACGTATTTGCTTTTGCTAATTTCATCAATCGTAAATCATCTTTCAATATTTCTGGATAATCGAGCCATTGATCCGGATTATAATCTCCACCATGCAATAAGCGATTATCTGCTACTGTTTTATCTATCATCTTAAAGTCCTCCGATTTCTATCCTTTTGTTCCTCCTGCTGTTAATCCAGATACGAAATGCTTCTGTAAAGCTACAAATACAATCGCAACCGGAATACTTATCAGAATAGCTCCAGCTGCAAAGGTGGTATAGCTTGCTCCCATTTTGTCGCTGACTAATTTATACAAGCCTATCGGAAGTGTATAGTATTCTGGATTTCTCAATATGACCGATGATATCGCGAAATCTCCCAGCGGAGCAGTGAATCCGTTCATTGCAACTACCGCAAGCATTGGTCTAGATAAGGGCATGAGTATTCTCCAAAATATTCTGGTGTTGCTAGCTCCATCAATTTTCGCACTTTCATCAAGGTCAAGCGGTATAGAATCAATATATCCCTTCATTAAATAGGTATTCATTGGGATTTGGCCACCAACATAAATAAATATTAAGAGCCAATGACTATTGATTAATCCAAGCATTTGCGCCAAAACAAAGATTGCGATTAAAGCAGAAAACTGTGGAATCATTTGTAATAGCAAGAATAGCATTAAACCATTTTTTCTCCCTTTAAACCGAAAACGAGAGAAAGCATATGCCGTATAAGAGACACATAGTATCGAAAACACCATTGTAAGAATACTAATCTTCATGGAATTCATATACCATTTTCCATAGTAAAGAGTGCCTTCCTGTTGAAAAAGGTCTTTGTAATGACCCACTGTTGGATTATCTGGGATAATACTCGTGCTTACCAAACTGTTACCTGGATTGAAGCTAGCACCAATCGTCCATACTAACGGATAAATAATAAGGGTACATACAATAAGCAAGAGGAGGTAAGTAAGTGTCATCCGAATAGTCCGCTGTTTTTTGATACTGACCGTTTTTTTGGCCATCTTATTTTACCTCCTTAAACGAATTCGTTCTTCTGAATTGCCAAAGAGCAATACTAATAACAAAAATACTTAGTAAAATCGTCAATGCAGCAGCAAGTGCATATTGACTGTTCTGCATCGTTAATTTATAAATCCAAGAAACTAAAATATCTGTACCACCGGCTGTTGATCCTGGCACAGCTGGTCCTCCCGCATTAAAAAGATAGATAATATTAAAGTTATTAAAATTAAACGTATATTGCGTAATAATAATAGGTGCCATTGAGTATAAAATAAGTGGCAGCGTAATATTTTTGAACTTTTGAAGGGGGGATGCTCCGTCAATCGTTGCTGCTTCGTAAAGATCATCGGAAATCGATTGAAGTACCCCCGTGGTGACAATGAATATATATGGAAAACCGAGCCATCCTTGTATAAGCAATAACGCTAATCGTGTCCAGTTTGGACTTGTCAGCCAAGGAATACTATCGATCCCCAAAAAGGCTAAGATGGAAGTATTAATCGCACCAAAGCTATCATTGAACATACCTGCAAATACTAAAATTGTTACAAATCCAGGTACAGCCCACGGTAGCACTAAAATAGTACGAAAGAATTTTTTAAAGCGTAATTCCTTCTGATGAACAACCACCGCTAAAAAAATCCCGATTGCCACTTGAAGCGTTGAGGCAATCAGTGTCCAAATTAAAGTCCATCCTAATACATCAAAAAAAGTAGCTCTCCATATATCGACGGTAAATATCTTTTTAAATGTCTCAAGTCCTACCCAATCCACTAAATTAGCTGGAGCGGAATGATACAGGTCATAATTAGTAAAGGCAAGTGCAAAACAAAATAGGATCGGAAAAATAACAGAGAAAATAAGTAAAAGGAAGGCTGGACTTGTAATGATATATGGATATCCTTCTGCTAAAAGAACCTGATACTGCTCTTTTATGGAGGGAATAGCAAATCCTTCTTCTCTTCTCTTTCCAATCGCATAGGCATCTTTTATATTTAAGTAATAAAAAGCTAATCCGAAGAAAATAACAATTACAGCGATAATGCCCTCTGCAAGCAAGAAGATGGAATTATCTCGGGGCACTTGTTCCCCAAGCGTAACAATCCCCCATAGTCCCATATTAAATAAATCCTTAAAAACAACAATAAATGCGATAGAAAAGATAAGGAAGAATGCTCCCTTTCCCCATTGTTTATTATAGAACTGTCCTAAACCTGGAATGATTGATAATAATGCAGCTCTTTTCGCTGTCTTTGTATCTGTATCAACTGCCTTTGCTTGGAAGCTCATACTTAAACTTCACCTCTCTCCTTTTAAAAGGGACCAGTATTTTTTGGATACTGTTCCCCTCTTATTCCTAGTTAGTTTCCACTATTAGCAGCAATGGAACCTTTAATTGTCTCGACTGCTGTTGACAGGGCCTCTTTTGGCTTCGCTTTTCCTGTTGCAATCGTTTGAAGTGCTGAGTCAATTGGCTGCCACACTGCATCCATTGCTGTAATGCCTGGTGTTAATTGTGAATATTGAGATTGATTCGCTACTGCCTTTGCATTTTCACTTTCTTTCACAGCTGGATCTTCTGCTAACGCCTTTACTGCTGGAACTTCTTTCGTAATTTCATAACGTGTTTTAGAATTCTCTTCATTTGCTAAAAATTCAACTAATTTTTCTGCTAGTTCTGCATTTTTACTATAAGTGCTTACGTTATAGCTTTTCACCCCTATGAAGGATCCCATATGTTCTCCATTTGCTAACATCGGGAGCTCTGCTACTCCATAATTGACGCCTGCTTTCGCATACGGCTCTAAATTCCACGGTCCAGAAATAACTGCAGCGGCTTTCCCTTCTGTAAATAGAGAATCCAGAACATTTATCCCTTGCTCGCCAATAATTCCGGATGGGAACAATCCATCTTTATAAAATTTGGAAATATACTCTGCTCCTTCAATGGCTCCTTCATTTGCTAAACCAATATCCTCTGGATTGTATGCTCCAGAACTGTCCTGCCCGAATACATAACCTCCATATCCACTTAGAACGCCATTTGCATAGTATATTTGATCCCATAAAGCCAATAAGCCATAATTTCCATCCTTGGTTACCCCTTTAGAGAACTCATACCATTCCTCTGTTGTTTTCGGCAATTGGTCTTCACTTACTAAGTCCTTGTTATAATATAAAATGGTCGTTTCCACGGCTTTAGGAAGCCCATATACTTTGCCATCAACCATTTGGGATTCCATCGCTGCCTCTGTATACATTGCCTTTTGCGTATCATTAACTGTGATTTCCTTTAAAATCCCCTCTGTTACAGCCGTTCCAATCTGATCTGCGGGAATTGTGATAACATCAGCTCCTGTACCTGCTGGCCCATCTAATCGCAAATCTTCTAATTGATCTGCATAAGCTTTCTCTTCAACTTTAATTTTCACCTTATTTTCTTCTTCAAATTTTTTAATTGCATCTGCAATTCCTTCCGACTTGCTTTGATCTTCCCATACAAGGAGATCATAGCCATTGTTATTTTTCTTTGAAGATGTATCGCTACTTGCTTCATCTGATGGTCCACAACCTGCTAACGCTAAAGCTAAAGAACTACTCAAAAGTATTGCGGTAAGCCTCTTTTTCATCTTTTTTCCACCCTTTGCTTTTTTTATTTTCTGAAAACGTTTTCTAACAAAAGAATACTATACAAAGATTTTTTTGTAAATATATTTAGTAATATATTTTATTAACATAGAAAAATACAACACTTAATAAATTTAATAATATAATAAATACAAATAAAAACATTTACTTATTAAAAACAACAAAAGGAAAATAATTTACTAAAAAACATTACTAATTTATAAACAAATCGCTTATAATGTATGTATTGAGAACAGTGCTTTTAGGAGGTTTACATGGTCACCATAAAAGATATTGCAAAAAAGGCAGGTTTTTCACCATCTACCGTTTCGAGATTATTAAATAATGATTCAACACTCTCTATTTCTCCAGAAACCAAAAAGAGAATTTTAGATACAGCATTTGAATTAGGATATGAAAGAAAAAGTATTCAACCACTTATTGAAAAGGTGGCACTTCTATACTGGATTACGGATAAAGAAGAGCTAGAGGATGTTTATTTTAAACAAATGCGATTAGAACTGGAAAAAAACGCTATTAACCATAATATTGAATTGCATCTATACAAACATGAAGACGGTATAAATAGTATCCCCCATGATATTTCTGGCTTTATTGCAGTGGGAGCCTTTTCGATGGACGAAATTCAAAAGCTAAGAAAGAAAACAAAAAAGGGGGTTTTCATTGATGCTAACCCTGTTCCTGACCTATATGATGCTGTATTACCGGATACTGTAAGAATCACCAAAAAGGCAATTGATTACTTCATTGAAAATGGGCATCAAAAAATTGGGTTTATTGGTGGAACTTATCATAATCCAGATACAAATGAAGATGAAATGGATATTCGCGAAATCACGTTTCGTGCACATATGCAGAATATAGGATTGCTCGATGAAAGATATATATTTGGCGAAAGGCATTTTTCCGTAAATGATGGCTATACTGTTACAAAGAAAGCAATTGACTGCTTAAAAGAAGAATTGCCGACTGCCTTCTTTATTGCCTCTGATCCAATTGCAGTCGGAAGTCTTCAAGCTTTTAATGAATATAATATTTCGATTCCAAATAGAGTCAGTATTATAAGCGTCAATAATATAAGTGTGGCGAAATATGTATCACCTCCCTTAACAACCTTTCATATTGATATACCCGAACTATGCAAGACAGGTGTTTCTTTACTTCTCGAACAAATTCTAGATCAAAGAAAAATTCCAAAGACTGTTTTACTGCAGTCAGAATTAATTAAACGAAAAAGCACATGATCAAAAAGGCAACAGGGTTTCATTGTCACAAAAAAAGCATCCAAACAGATGCTTTTTTTTTCATACTTTTTTCTTATTGGGGGAATATAAAAAAATCCTATGATAACTTAGAGAAAGGATAATCGTAACTAGACGGGTGATTATTTAGTGGAACGGAAAATATTAAGATTGCTCCTATTTTTAGGAATTGGACTTTTACCAATTATCTTTAGAAAAAAACAAGCAAAGGATTGGTTTCTTGTTTTCTTTTTAAAAGGGTATATGTCTAGTTTTATTGACGGTATTGTTACTTCGAAAAAACGCCTTAGTTTCCCTGTTCGATTTTTACCAAAGCATTTTAAAATTAATGTGTTATTTGATTATTTACTATTCCCGATCACCTGTGTTGTTTATAATCAAATAAGCTATCATTCCAAACTACCTGGAATTATTCTCAAAGCACTTTGTTTTAGTATCCCGATGACGATTGTAGAATTTCTGTTCGAAAAATACACAAAGTTAATCTCCTATAAGAAAGGCTGGAATTGGTATGATACATTGTTAACCGAAACTTGTACCTTCTTAATTTCCAGAATGGGTATTGGGATTATCCGTAAATTGGACAAAGAAGATAAAAAACAATCGATCCATTAAGGGTTCGATTGTTTTTCTTGGTCAAGAAGCACAAGCAATTCTTCTAGTTTTGCTATTTCATATGTTGGCTGGACTTCTAATTCTTTTTTCTTTTTTAATGGATTAAACCAGCATGTATCAATTCCTGCATTGCATCCGCCTTGTATATCGGCGCTTAGCGAATCGCCAATAATTAAAGTTGTCTCTTTGTTGATTTGCGGGATTCGTTCAAAGCAATAATCAAAGAACTCCTTCATTGGCTTTTGATAGCCAGTCTCTTCTGAGACAAATACAGCTTTAAAGAATGGGTAAAGACCTGAGGATTTTAACCGCTTCTCTTGGATTTTTGATATTCCATTGGTCACAATATATAAATCAAATCGATTGGAAATCCTTTGAATTAAATCAAATGCTCCATCTAACAGCTGATTTCCTTCTCCTAAATAATCGCGATAGCTTTGTTGTAATAAAACACCGTCTACTTTTATGCCCAATGTGTCAAAGAAGAGGGTAAATCTTGTATTGACGACCTCATCGCGCGTTATTTTTCCTTCTTCAAAGGCTTTCCAAAGGCCCTTATTGAGCTCTTGGTATTGCTGTTTCCATTCATCTCTGTAGGAAACTCCTTGCTCTTGCAGCAATAATCGAAAGGCGTGATCTTCTGCAGCTGTAAAGTCTAGTAAAGTATCGTCCACATCAAAAAGCAATGTTTGATAACACTTTACGCTCCCAGCGTTTTTGCTAGTGGTCTCTTCCTTATTATTCAGTAATCCTTGCATGTAAACTCACTCCTATTATTTCAGCAGTTCTTTCACTGGCTGTTTCTTCTCTGATGCACCACCCATTTTGAACACGAGAATTCCACCGATAATAACTAATACTCCTATTAATTGCTTGAAAGTAAACGGAACCTGATCTAATCCCAATAAACCAAAGGAATCAAATAGCAAGGCAAAAACAAGCTGAGAAGACAAAGAAATCGACACAGCATATGTTGCTCCCAAATGCTTAATCCCCTTTGTCATGCATACAACAACACCGACACCAATAATTCCGCTGAACCAATACCATGTGTGCATATTTTCTAAGCGAAAAAGGCCTGTACCTTCTGAAATAATACCCAAAGTAAAGGAGGCAATAAAGCCTAACGCTAACACTAGAGTCGTCGTTGCCCAAAGACCAGCCTTCTGATTTACTCGATTATTGAATATATTCTGCACCCCAACGAGACTCCCGCTAATAAAGGCAATCAGTAATCCATATATCATGTTTTTTATTCACCTGCCCCTTCTTCGTAAATACTTTTACCAGCTAAATTCAATAAACCATCGCGGTTTTTCACGATAATAAACCCCTTTTTCCGTTCAATCAATCCATCCTGACAGAATTGCTGTATTACCCTATTTAAATGACGATAGCTAGTGCCAATTAGATTGGCTGTATCCTTAAGATTAATTTCCTTACCATCCGTATTGTATAAAGGATCCTCCTTATCAAAAGAAACAGATACTAAATAACTAGCCAGTCTCACTTCCACTGGGTAAAATAAATTGAAACGCATCGAACTAGATTTTATATAGAATTTTTTCGTAATAATATCCAATAAAAACTGCAAGAAAGGGGCATAATCATTCGCATATTGCTTTAAATATCGTTTGTGTACACCAATGACCACCCCATCTGTGATAGCTTCCACCGTGTTCAAAATATCTGTATTCCTTACATATTCAACGTCCCCAACCATTTCGATTGGTGTTTTAAAGGATAGAATTAACGTTTTTCCTTCTGCTGTTGTCGTATATATTTTCACCTTGCCATCTACCAAAATGTAAAGATATTCCGCTGCCTGTCCTTGCGTACAAATAAATTCCCCTTGATTAAAAGCATAAAGATGTAAATGGTCTTTCAACTTTTTCGGAAAGATTGCTTCTAATTGAAACTTGCGAATATATTTTTCTATCTGCTCTAGATTTCCCATTTCTTTCACGGATGGTTCTCCTTACATTTTTAATAAAAGAACACCTATTATCATCATACCAATTCCAATAAACTGCGGAGCTCTCATTTGCTGCTTTTCCAGTCCAAACCAGCCATTGCTATCTATTAGAAAAGTTATAAATAACTGGGCAATCAAAGCTGTTGAGATTGTTAACGTTGCTCCCACTAAATGCATGGCAGTAATCGTACTGAAAATAACAACCGAAGCAAAAGATCCTCCCGCCAAATATAATGGCTTTACTTGTTTATATTTTGAAAATGCTTCTTCCTTTACGATTAACAAGATTAGAAATGCAAGTACAAAACCAGTAAATTGTGTAATGGTAGCTGCCTGCCAAGAACCAATATCCTGACTAATTTTTGCATTTGCCACTCCTTGAAGGGTAATGAATGCCCCACCCATTAGTGCAAATAAAATACCTCTCATTTGTTCGACCCCTTGTTGTTTGATTTCCTTTTTAAAGATAATCGATTTCTAAAAATAGGAAAAGGACATATGTCCTAAATACTCCTTCTCCTAGTATAATCTTTTTTCCATAAAAAAACTCCGTCTGAAAACTTAATTTCAAACGGAGTTTATCTATTTAACTAGTTAAATATCTATTAAACAGTTTGTGCTGCTAATTTCTTTCCAGCAGCAGCAACTTTTTGTAATCCTTCTTCAATGATAGAAGCAGCTTTATCAGGCATTGCGTTATGGCCTTCGATAATAACTTCATCAATGATTTCCATACCAAATACGCCACCAAATACAGCACGCATATAGTTAACAGCCATTTCAGAAGAAGCAGCTTCTGGAGTAGAATAAACGCCGCCACGTGCATTTAAAAGGATTGCTTTCTTATCTGTCATTAATTGAATCATGTTACCTTCTGCATCAAATTTAAAGGCAAAGCCTGCAGCATATACATAATCAATAAATGTTTGTAATTTAGCTGGAATAGTTAAGTTCCAAAGCGGGAATGCGAACACTACTACATCAGCAGCTGTTAAAGCATCCATCGCTTTTTGCTTTGCAGCTAATAAGCGTTGCTCTATATCTGTTAATTCTTCTCCGCTTTGCACTTTACCGAAAGCATCAAATAATTCTTGACCAAAATAAGGAGTATCTTCTGCATAGACATCATATACATTCACATTAAGGTTTTCAGCACCCTTAACAGATTCCATAAACGTTTCATACATTTTGCTTGATACAGCTTCAGCTGCTGGACGATTGTTTGCTTTTACTACTAATACATTCATTTATTTCATTTTCCTTTCCCTCATACAAATTTAAACCTATGTGAATATCATAACAAAAAAAATGGTTCAAAGGCAAATATTTTTAATTAAAGATATTTAATTAAATATTTCCAATCAAAATGCAAATAAGCTATTCCACTTGAATGAGGAAATTAGTAGAATAGTAGGTAAAATAATGAAAAGGATGATGAGGATGCACATTATAATCGACCCTGTTACATCAAAAGAAATCATTGCTTTATTAGAGGATCATTTACATAGCATGACCCTTCACTCCCCTCCTGAGAGCATTCATGCATTAGATGTGGAAGGATTAAGAAAACCAGATGTAACCTTTTGGAGTGCATGGGAGGATGGAGAGCTAACTGGCTGCGGCGCATTAAAAGAGCTAGATAACAAGCATGGAGAAATAAAGTCTATGAAAACCTCCCCTCTTCATCTACGAAAAGGAGTAGCAAGAAAACTACTCCTCCATATTATCGCAGAAGCCAAAAATCGTGGCTATAGCCGATTAAGTTTAGAGACAGGTTCCATGGATGCTTTTCTACCAGCCAAAAAACTATACGAAAGCTTAGGATTTGAGTATTGCGGCCCATTTTCGGATTATACCGAAGATCCAAATAGTGTTTTTATGACGTTAGCATTAGAAAAATAAGATTTTAAATATTCATTCGATTATAACTGCAGGCCAGTCCGTTTCCACTGATTCACAATGAATAATTGGAAACGGACTTTCCCCTTATCTTCCTTGTAATCGGCATTAAAAGCTACTCAAATGCTCATGAATGATTTTCCAATTTCCATCTGTATCTTTTACGAACACATTCGTTGCTCGTCCACTGCCTTTTATAAATTCGCCTTTATAATATCCCTCATAATGATAATGATAGACGCATGTTGCTGTGTCATTTCCCATACCTAGCCACTGTATATCTGCAGCTGAATACTTTTCTTCCTTGATAGTGTTCCACGCATTCTCAAAATAATTTTTTATCTCCTCTTTACTTCTGCATGTTTGGTCTGAGAACCAATATATCGCTTGTGGGTGCAGCAGCCGTTCTACATTTTCGAAGTCATGCGTATTTGTCGCATCAATATATTGCTCTAATAGATTAATTGGGCTCATATAAAGTAACCTTCTTCCCTATTTTATTTAGATTTACCTTATTATAATATGTTTGCATAGAACGAGAATAGATTTGATAAAAATAATGGCTAGTCGTTTTCTTTTGGCTTTTACTGGATCTTGAGATGCCTACTATCATTCTATCATTCTGGATTAGCTAGTAGTTGCAGTCCTACCGTCCGTTAAGAGCGGAATCAATCTTCCTACTTTGCCACCAAAATCATAATATAGATGGATACTTGCTTTATTTTCACAGTCCAACGCATATTTAATTCTTACCATCTCAATCTAAAAGATTATTCGCAAGCATTTCCTTAATATGATTTCTTTCCTCTTCATTTACCACGAAGAAATACTTACCATCTATATAAGCATCCTCACCTTTTACCTCATATTGTTCCATTCTATTTCTAGTATTCTTATAGCCTTTTTCAATAGATATCATCTCATTCAAGGGAATATTAGTTTTAACATTTTCACCTAAAGTCTCTAATATATCCTTAAATTTAGTAACTGAGGAGATACTAGTTCCTTTATCAATAATCGCTGCTATCACCTTTCTTTGTCTTTCATTCCTGCCAAAATCTCCTCTAGGGTCCAGTTTTCTCATTCTCGCATAACCTAATGCCTGCTCCCCATCTAAATCTATATTTCCTAATTGATAATGATATCCTTTCTTGTAGTACCCTTCATCAAGCCATTCAATTTCATTATCTACGGTTATGCCACCTAAAGCATCGACCATCCCACTTAGTGCTTCCATATTAATTTTTATATAATAGTCCAATTTTTGGCCAGTAAATCCCTCTACTGTATCTAATACCATCTTCACTCCCCCTAACGCATAAGCAGAGTTAATTCTAGTAATCGCCCCGTTTCCGACTATTTCTGCTCTTGTATCTCTCGGTATACTTATCATTTGTAATTTTTCCTTCACCGGATTTAACGTCATAACAATCAAGGCATCAGTTCTCCCCACATCGTTCTTCCGCTCATCCACTCCCATTAATAAAATGGAGATAGGCTTTTTATCTTTGACATTTTCACTTCTTAGCTTACTTTCCGTTTTTGTTTCTCCATCAATAGGTTCATAAACCTTATCTACTGTATTATCTATCGTTTTATACAAGTAAAATACAAAACTACATATACTAATAAAAATAATAGATAATATACTTATAGTAATTTTCTTATGTTTTTTCATGGTTATCTCTCTTTCTTTTTATTACTCCTTATTTAAAAAAGTTGGAATACATCGTCCGGAACTTCCTTATTTATCCATATATCAATTGTATCTATTATTACTTTGCTCGCGCCATTTTGATCATATAAAGCTAAATACAAAATAATACCTGTTTCCTTATCTACTGTCAGAGCAAAAGCATCTTTCTTGGGAAAATGAGTATTATCCGGCTGCTTACCTTCAATCTGATAGAGCACTCTCCCAAACCGCTCTACTTCCTTGTATTTCCAATTATTATAATTTTCAAGAAGTGAAATATACTTTCTGCCTTCGAAAATGGAACCTAAATATCCTGATTCTATAAATTCCTGTTTTGTTAAATTTTTTTCATCAGAAATGCCTATTGTGGAATTTTTATAGATTAGCTTTCCATCTTTCCATAATATATTTATTGTTTGATAACCATCTTCGGTCCATACTTTCTCGCTGGATTTATATAGTTCTTTGTCTAGATTTAATGTAAAAGTTATAGTATTAGCTTTATCTCCATCACTCATTCTATTCTCGAATTGGCCAACAACAGTATGCACAGGTTTAAATGTTTGGGATAATCTTTCAACAATTTCCTTTTTATCTCGGTATTGTGCTGAAACACTCTGATTTATCATAAGACTTTTTATACCAATAAAAAAAAGGATAATCATGACTACACTAATGATTGCCGGAATATATTTATGAACAAACCATGGGCTTTTTCTTTTCTTTCCAGAATAATTAATCTGCTTCAATACCTTTTGCTTCTGTTCCTCCGAAAAATTTATTTCCTTTAATATCGTTCCGTTCATTTTCTCATCTAAATTTTTTAGTTTTTCATCCATTGCCATCTCCTCCATCAAGCAGTTTTTTTAGCTTCTGACGTGCACGATGCATTCTGGACTTTACCGTATTCTCATTCAATTCTAGTAATTCTGCTATTTCATGTTGAGAAAGACCTTCATAGTAGTAGAGAATAATCACTTCTCGAAGGGGAACAGACAAAGAAATGACTTGTTCGGAAATAAAGCGATTCTCTTCATTTAAAAGAATTTGTTTCTCCACCGATTGCTCCTTAGTATCTCTTTTAAAAGAAAGAAAGTCTGCAAAAAGGATATTTTTATAAGACCAGCTTTTTAAGACATCTTTACAGCGATTTACCGTGATACGGTATACCCAAGTCTTATAGGATGCCTCGTTTCGAAAATTATCGATATTTTCATAACATTTTATAAATACATCCTGAGCAATATCCTCTGCTGTTTGTTTATGGCGAACATAGGTATATGCTAATCGGACAACACTTTTTCCGTACTCATCCATTAACCAAATAAGGCGTTCTTCCTTTTCAAGAGGATCATTAGAGCTCATTTGCTCTCTCTGATGCATATTGTGCTTTTTCTCAAGCATCTAAAACCTCCTCCTTTTTCCTATTACGTTTAGACGACACAAACCTCTTTTAGGTTCTGTTTTTTCTCCATATTTTCTTTTAATATGGGTAAGAGACTTTCTTTAGAGATTTATTGTATTTACTACCCAACTAAAAAAATCCAAGAAAGCATCTATCACTTTCTCGGATTACAATTAGAACTTCCTGCTTCTTCTTTCCACCAATACTATATCTCTCCACTCATCATCTAACTTGCCAATTTTCTCCCGAAAGCCAACTTCTCTAAAGCCACAGCTCTTATGAAGGTGGATGCTTGCTTTATTTTCTGGAAATATGCCTGATTGCAGTGTCCAATAACCACTTTGTTCAGAATGTTCAATTAATTTTTCTAATAAAAGTTTCCCATATCCTTTGCGATGATAAGCTGGATGTATATACACACTGTGCTCCCCAACCCCTTGATATACACAACGGTTCGATACTTTGCTGATAGCAGCCCAACCAATCACTCTATACGTTTCTTTGTCTAATAGGACTAGGCTAGCAGTTAAATCTTTATTATTGCTCCATTTTTCCCAAGTGGGAACATCTGTCTCAAATGTTGCTTGTCTTGATTGTATCCCTAACCTATAAATAGCTGCGATTGCTTCCCAGTATTTCTCCGAAATCTTCTCAACCTTTACGCTCATCCTCCTTCTCCTCCTTCACGACACAACAGCCATCTTTTTTCTTTCCTACTTCTTCTATCATAATGGTACAACAATCATTTTTCTGCTCTTTTTTCATTATTTTTTTTAAAATATTCATAATAAATCATTCCTCCTGCTAATTGTTTTCCTTTTAGATAAAATAAAACAAAAATCCTGAAATCGTGGACATCGAAATAACTGATAAAATAAACGCGAACACTAATTTCCGCTTAAAGATGCTATTTAATAAGCTTAGCTCCGGTAGACTTGCTCCTGCTGAGCTGATCATCATTGCCATGACTGGTCCGAGCGCCATCCCCTTCGCAATAAGAATCTGGGAAATCGGAATCATAGATGATAACCGAATATATAAAGGAATACCAATAATGGCTGCGATTGGAATCAACCACCACTTCTCTCCGCCTAAGTAGGTTGCTACAAACTCTGTTGGCACGATTCCTCCTATCACTGCTCCAATACCTGCTCCTATTAACAAAAAAGGGTAAACAGTTTTCATTAATGTTAAAATTTCAGAAACTGTATTTTTCAAGCTAAATCCATTCTCTGCTTGAGACGCATTTTTGATGATGACATTTTTTACTTCTTTTTCAAACCCCCATTTCTCTAATACAAAGCCAAGTATAACTGAAAGTATCGTTGTAATTGCCGTATATGTGAGAGCTACTTTCCATCCCATTAGAACAGCCATTACAGTTAAAATAGTTGGATCAAGAACGGGAGAAGTAAATAAAAAGATCATAACGGTGCTAAACCGGATTTTATTTTTTAATAAATTCACCACAACCGGTATGGTAGAACAGGAACAAAAAGGGGTAATAAAAGCAAAGACTACTGCAATCAGCGCACTAACAATAGGTGGAGCCTCCTTCATCCACATCTCCACTTTGTTATAGCGAATAAATCCTTGCAGCAGGTTAACAATGAAAGATACAACCACAAACAGAACAGTTAATTCGATTACTAACCATGCGAAATTTTTCAACACTTCATACCACATCTTAAAAGCCTCCTATTATTTGCAAAATACAAGTATTATATCAGAGCTATATTAAGAAGGAAATCTAACATAGCTTTTTTCCATCACTTAACCGGGTGACAACACATATTGCTTTTTGCCATGGAACTATTTAATAACTTTAACGACCGGATTACCGTTTCTCTTTCAAAGTCTGACATAAAGGAGAGAACTTCTTCTAAATATTGATTCATTTGGGTATCAATAGAAGTCGCAATCGCTTTTCCTTGCATTGTTAATTGGAGTACGTATACTCTCTTGTCGTTCATTGATTGTTGCTTATTCACTAATTCCATTTTTACTAAAGATTGAATTTGCCGGCTAAAGGTGGTAATATCCATTCCAATAAGCTCCGCTATTTCTTGCATTGACGGATTACTTCTCTTATCAATTTCATATAAAATATGACTTTGGACAAGCGATATTTCTGTTTTTCCAACAGAACAACAATTTTTATCCAGTACACCAAATCTTCTCATCGTAATTTGTAAAATCTCACGGATATTTTCCATCCCTTTTCCCCTTTTCTTTATGAAGTTATTTTTATTATATCCTATTATTTGCATTTTGCAACTATTTAATTCAGACTGTTTTTTAAACAGTCCAACTTACACTTTTCTGCCGAGAATAATTTGTTCTCCTTTTGGTCCCATCACTCTTCTTCCTGTCTCAACAAATCCTGCTTTCTGATAAACATATTGTGCTCTAGTATTTTTTACATTCACAGCCAAGATTACTTCCTTTTTCGCAGGAAAATGCTTTTTCACAAAGGGAACTAATTGTTCCATTGATTTCCCACCTATCCCTTGCCCCTGAAACGAATGCTGAATAGAATAAGCTCGCATAAGAATAGCTTCTTTATTGTCACTATACGATTTTACTCCCTCCCATCCATGAAGGACAAAAAAACCCGCAACCATCCCATCATTTAAGATAACAATAGGATGACGATCCTCTTCCGTTAAACATTTCTCTAAAGCATCAAGCGGCGTACTTGTATAATATAGCTGTTCATCCGATAAAAGATATTCTTCTAATTGCCGCTTATATTTTTCTTCATAAAATTCCAATGATACAGGCACTATCTTCACCTTCCATTTACTTTGTTGTTGATAGATTTTTCACTAGCACTACTTCATCTCTAATAGGAATACCATCGTTTCCGAGGAAAGGGATTTCTGATTTAATCTTTCTAGCTTCTTTTACTGCGTCTTTAAGCAATTCTGCTAAACAATAGCCCCTTTTTTGGTAAAACTTTAAGGCTAGTAAATTATCATTTGTTGTAATTATTTTGACCTGATCACATGGGACTTGTTTGGCTGTTCGTTCAACAGTTTGTAATAGCTTTGTCCCAACACCCCTTCCTTCTTCGATACTGTCTAAAGAAATAATTTCACACTCTGTATCTCTTAAAATGTAGGTTATTAAACCAATCATTTCTCCTTCTTTATTCCAGGCAATAAATCCATCTAAAGCACTGCAATCATAGATGCCTGTAGAAAGGACCATTTCCGGGCTTCCCCAATGAGATTGGAAAAATAATTTTACTTTTTCACGGTTGGTTTCAGTAATCGCGGTAATATTCATATCAATTCCTTCTCCATACAAAGATATTTTTGATGCCCATTAGGCTTAGAGGCAAAGAAAACCTCTCCTTTTTCTATATAACCATGCTTTTTATATAACTTTAAAGCTTGAGGGTTTCCTGAAAATACATCTAATCGGATGCTATCATATCCTTTGGCAAGAGCATATTCCTCCATATGCTGGACCATGATTGCTCCTATGCCTTTTCCTTGGTAACGGGGATTAAGCATGAGAGAGTGAATAATCAAAGGATTATTTCCATTCCATGGAATGGACTGCCATTCCTCTGTTTGCCATTCATTTAATACCACATGTCCCACTATCTTATCCTCTTCTAATAAAACGAATAGCATCTTGTTTTCCATGCAGTCCTGGAAATAACCTCTATTAGGATAATGATCATCCCATTGGAAAATATCATGCTTAATTAGATTTTCTCTGCATTTGATATATATATCATTAACTTCTTCTAGCATATTGGCTCTTGCCGTTATAAATCGCAATTTCATTCCACCTCTTTCCTATCATGATGCTCGTCTCCATTTTACCATTTTCACTCTTATATGGGGATAATTTCCCTTATAAATGTCCATTTTCTCGTTTGAGCATATCGAACACATATTTCATGGAATAGAGGTAAAATTATACATATAACATAAGAGTAAGAGGTGAATGGTGTGTTCGAGAAATCTATATATAAAACTATTCTAAGCAATTCCTTCACCATTCCAGTGAAGGTTACTTATTGGGATGGAAAGTCAGTTGTTTATGGTAACGGCGATCCTGCCATAGAGCTTATTTTTAGAAAGCCTATTCGTATTAAAGACATTCATAATAACGCATCATTAGCTTTAGGAGAAGCATACATGGACGGGAAGATTGAAATAAAAGGAAGTATCGAGGATTTAATTGCGTCTGCCTATGAAAATGCATCTAGCTTTATGCAAAATAATAAGTTTAGGAAATTTGTTCCCAAACAATCTCATACAAAAGCGCGAAGTAAAGAAGATATCCAAAATCATTACGATATCGGCAATGACTTTTATAAACTATGGCTAGACCGTTCCATGACTTATTCCTGTGCCTATTTCAAAAATCCAGAAGACACATTAGAAACCGCACAGCAAAATAAGGTGGATCATATTTTAAAAAAATTAAATCTATCTCCGGGCCAGCATCTCTTAGACATTGGCTGTGGATGGGGGAATCTTATTTTTACTGCGGTTAAAGATTATCAGGTGAAGGCAACCGGCATTACTTTGAGCCAAGAACAGTATGATTATGTGACCCAACTAGCTAAGGAAAAAGGATTATCGGAAAGCATAACCGTCTATTTAATGGATTATCGTGATTTAAAGGATAGAAACTTTGACCGCATCACTAGTGTAGGGATGTTTGAACATGTAGGTAAGGAAAATCTTCAAGCCTATTTCCACCAGGTACATCAATTGCTAAAAGATGATGGGGCAGCCTTAATTCATGGAATTTCACGTCAACAAGGTGGCGCAACTAATGCTTGGATCAACAAATATATTTTTCCTGGAGGCTATATCCCTGGAGTCGCAGAGCTAGTCAGCCATATGACAGCTGAAAATCTCCAATTAGTAGACTTAGAAAGCCTTCGTCGCCATTATCAAAAAACATTAGAAATATGGCATGCTAACTTTATCGCTAACCTAGAGGAAATCAGGAAAACAAAGGATGAACGCTTTATCCGCATGTGGGACTTGTATTTGCAGGCTTGTGCCGCTTCCTTTAAAGCCAGCAACATTGATGTTATTCAATATTTATTGGTTAAGAAAAGCAGTAATTCGTTACCAATGACGAGAGGATAAAGAATCAGGGGGAAGGTTATTACACTTCCCTTTTTTAAACAACAGAAGCATAAGAACCAGCCCTTTGATTCCTTTAAAATCTTTCCAGCATAAGATCTGTATTTACAGCTATAGCTACTTTGCTTCCATCCGCAGCAGCAAACAGTAAGGATGATGCCCCTTCCTTTTCGGTTTCTCCGGCAACATAAACATTTTTTTTGGATGTTCTCCCTGATCCATCTGTTACTAACACTCCATTTTCATAGACATCTAATCTTAGCTGCTCCACAAACTGATTGGAGCGATAATAAGAAGGAGAAACGAAGCCCCCCGTTCTAGCAATCTGCCTTCCTGATGTAAACACAACTTGCTGAAGATACCCATTTTCGCCTATTAAGCTCTTTATTGGTTCGGTAACGATTGGAACATTCCGCTTGAGGAATATTTCTTTTGTAGTTGGAGAAATCGCTGCACCATTTGTTGCTATCACTAAATCCTTCGACCAATTATAAACTAACCTTCCCATATGTAATGCTTGTGCTTCCGTGTAAGCAATAATAAGAAGAGCTTGATCTCTTAGCTCCCAGCCATCGCAGTATGGGCAGCTAAAAAGGCTTTTCCCATAATATTGTCTCGCATTAGGAATCGGAATAATCTCTTGTACACCAGTCGCTAAAATAATTTTCTCTGCTAAATATTCTTTATGTTTTTTCGTTTTAACCAGAAACACTTCTGCCCCTCTTAACTTTTCTATTTCCGTTACCGTATCCTTATAGGGAAAAATGCTCGGATAGTTCATTAAATCATTCATCCCTAATTCCTTAAACATCTGTGGACTTATTCCATCTCTTGTTAGAAAGCCATGTGATTCATGACTTACTCTATTTCTATTCGTTCCATCATCAAAGATAGCCACACTTCTTCTCGCTCTCCCTAGTGTCAGCGCAGCACTCATTCCAGCTGGACCACCACCAATAACTATACAATCAAGAATATTCATCTCCATAGATTCCCCCTTTTTCCTTCTATTTTAAGTATATGAACGACGTTGCCTTCGTAGTGCTAGAATAAATTTGTAAAAAAGAGAAACCGTTCGTCTGTTTGTTTTGTCTAATCTGTAGGTAGAAAGGAGAGGGGACTGTGGAGAAGCAAGAAAGAGATAAATTGCTTACAAACGCGATGGATACATATGGTCATTATTTATCCCGACTTGCCTACGCCCTTGTGAAAGATAGGGAAAAAGCAGAGGACATTGTGCAGGATGTGTTTATTCGTTATTATTTGCAGCTTGATCAATTTGAAGGTCGATCTAGTGTGAAAACATATTTATATCGTATAACGGTAAATGAATGCCGAAACTACTTTAAAAGCTGGGCTTTTCGAAAAGTCGAAGTTTCGAAGATTAAGAACACTTTTCTGATCCATAAAGAAACACCCGAAGAAGCCTATTTAAAACAGGAAAGTAAAAATTATCTTGCCGACTTACTTAATAAACTACCAATAAAGTATAAGGAAGTCTTATGGTTATATTACTACGCTGAATTATCTACACAGGAAATCAGCGAGATATTAAACTGTTCCAGCAATACGGTTAAAACTAGACTAGCGAGAGGACGGAAGAAAGCACAACTAACAATGAGTGAGGAGGAGATAAATCGTGCCAAAGAACATTAAACAATTATTTGATGAAATAATCCCAGCGGATATCACCCTTTCCGAAGAAAACAAACAAAGGATTTTACGAAATGCAAACCAGCAAATGCAAAACATTAGTCAGAGAAAACGAATATTCCGTCCAATATGCAGTGTAGTTGGCATTATTAGTCTTCTCCTTATTTTAATTAGTCCTTCTCTAGTAAACCGGCTTTCAACACACTCTTCTTTTCATACACCGATGGAAAAAGTAACTATACCAAATGTTGATTATTCATCTTTAATCCATTCTTTCTATATAAAGGAAACGAACGAATTGATTTATGCTGATAAAAAAAGCATTTATTCTTATTCCCTCACATCGCACTCACAGCAAGTACTTGTCGAATCTGGTGCAAACATTGATATATATGTACTGACAGCAAATGCGCATTGGCTTGTGTGGGGAGAAAAAAATAATAAGCTTTTTATTAAAAATCGAAAAACACTCTCACAGAAAGAATATAAAAAGGACATTATAGGAGATGTTCAATTGAAAGGAAATACATTAATTTATGATGATACTTCTGGATATAAGCAGTTAAATTTATCAACATTTAAGGAAACTAGCATTCATGGTTTCACGGGAATTGCCAGAAACAGCAAAGCTGATTTAGATCGTAATTTACTTGTTATTCCTGAGCAGTTTAAATCAAATAACAGAAATAAAACGGAGTTTTTTGTCTATAATCTAACCAACCTAAAACAAGTTGGGAATTATAGCGTTCCCTATAAAGCAGCGGAAAACGTTACTTTAATAAATAATAAAATATATGCAGCTTTTTCAAATGAGGATGAGAGCCCATCTATTTTAGGGTATATCGATCTCACTAATGGAGTATTTCATGAAATCCCCACACCACCCTTTACTACTTATGCTGTCTATAAAAATTACGTTGCATTAAGTGTAGTGGAAAAAAATACAGATACAGTTAAACTATATCAATTAGAAACGGAAAATTTAAAGGAACTACCCATATTTAATAATATAAAAGAACGCCTAGTCATGCCCCGTTTCACCGATGATGGATCCTTAATAGTAAACGGAGAGGCAGCAGATTTTTCTATGTACTTGCAGGATATAGAATGAGCAGAGGGACGGCTCTTGCGCTTTCTTTTTCAAAAATAGAAGCGTAGAACGTCCCTCTGCGTATTTTAAATTACGTATTCTCGATAACGATTATAGTCTTCTTCTTTGCATTCGATGGATAGGAATATGCCTTCTTCCTTATATTCTGTTGAAAGGATATTTGCCTTTTCCGTCAAATAGGATAGTACATTCCCTTTATCATACGGGATAGTCATTTCACAGGAAATATACTGCTTAAAGACATTTTTAGAAATAGCTTCCACTAGTTCATTTATTCCTATTTGCTTTTTAGCAGAAAGGTAAACTCCATCTGTTCCTGCCATCGAAGTTTCTCCTGCTGCTAAATCTATCTTATTAAAAGCATAGATAGCGGGGATATTTTCCGCGTTAAGCTCTTTTAAAGTCTTATTAGTCACATTGATTTGCTCTTGATAATTTGGATTAGAGTAGTCAACGACATGAATAAGCAAATCAGCTTCCGCCACTTCCTCCAAGGTCGACCTGAATGCTTTTACTAATTGGTGCGGTAATTTACTAATAAACCCAACTGTATCTGTTAATAAAAAGGATTTATTATTTGGTAATGTAATATTGCGCACTGATGTTTCAAGGGTTGCGAAGAGCATATTCTTTTCAAACACCATTTTCTCTGTTGCAGCATGATATTTTTCAAGCAGCACATTCATTAAAGTCGACTTCCCAGCATTCGTATAGCCAACGAGTGCAATACTTGGCAACTCTTTCTTTTTTCGCATCTTTCGCTGGTTTTTACGTTGGACCACAAGCGTATCTAATTCTTTATGCAAGCGACTAATTCTGTCTTCAATCCGTCTTCGATCCAATTCAAGCTTCGTTTCCCCTGACCCTCTATTTATAAGGCCAGATCCTCCTCCCTGACGACCTAGTGATTCTCCTAAACCAGCTAATCGAGGCAGCATATATTGCAATTTTGCGATTTCAACTTGGAGCATCGCTTCTTTTGTCTTCGCTCTTTGAGCAAATATATCTAAAATCAATACTGTCCTGTCAATGATTCGGCAATCTGTTGCTTCCTCTAAATTACGAACTTGGGAAGGAGACAGCTCATCATTGAAAAGAACAGCCTGTACGTCCTTCTCCGCAAGCAATGCAGTTAACTCCTGCAGTTTCCCTTTCCCAATATAGTGTGCAGAATGAACCCGATCCAACTTCTGCGTTATCTCTCCCACTACTTCTATATCACAAGCTTCTGCCAATTGAATTAGCTCTTCCATTGAATTAGCAAAGTCTTCTTTCTGATCATAATGAACGCCTACTACTATCGCTTTTTGTTTTCCTTCCATTCCTGTTCCTCCATTCTGTTCATAAAAAAACACACAGGTGGCCACCTGTGTGTGAAGCAATCGGAATAAGAAAGAGGAATAGTATTTATTTAAAGTAAACCCTAAGCCTAAAATGGGTTTCTAAAAAAAATATTATTCCATTTTAATAAAAAGAGAGCATAATTCTCCCCTTTTACACCACATCATTATAAATAACGTTAATGAAAGGTTGCTTTTAAAAATAGGCAAACTAATCCCGATTACTCTACACACAGGCAGAGCCTTTAAGTACTATAAAATTAGTTACATAAAGTATACAATCGAGATAGAATTCCACATCTTAAAGCAACCCTCCATTCATCTAATTAACATTATTATACCATAAATGGGAAGTAGAGGGGCAATTCTTCTGTTTTCTGCTGAATATTTTTCCTAAAAGAAAAGCGCTGGTTTAGTCAAGCTTCCCTATATACTTTTTGTAAGATCCCTATCCAGTTTGTTTATAAGCTTGAAATACTTTCAGAAACAGGAGAACTTCCTCGATTTCCTTTATTCTTTATGAAAAGCACAGCTAGTTATGTGATCGTTGACTATTCCAATTGCTTGTAGATAGGAATAGATCGTTATAGGTCCTACAAACTTGAATCCTCTTTTTTTCAAATCTTTGCTGACCTTCTTTGATAGGTCAGTTTGCGCTGGTATTTCGTTGTCATACTGCCAATTTGATATGATTGGTTTTCCATCTACATAAGACCATAAAAATTCAGCAAAACTTCCGTATTCTTTCTGTATTTCTATCATTGCTAAGGCATTGCTTTTAACTGATTTAATCTTTAACGGATGTTTCACAACCTCTGTATTAATTCGGATATTTTCCAACTCTGTTTCTGTTAGGTTTGCACAGTATTCTAAATCGAAATCATGAAAGGCCTTTTTGTATGCTTCTCGCTTTTTTAAAATGATTGACCAAGACAATCCAGCTTGTGCTCCCTCTAGTACAAGCATTTCAAACAAATATCGATCATTATGACTTGGAATACACCACTCTTTATCATGATATTCTCGCATTAAATCACTGGAATTTGCCCAAGCACATCTAGTTTCCATCAAACCATCCTCTTTAAATAAATTATTCTTATTCTTTAGTATAATCCAATTAACCTGACAACAGTATGTCATATTTTGATACCACTTCTCGCTTCTCTTTTCTTTGGATGATACACTTAATTAAAAAAATAATTTTACCCGTTTAATTTTGTTCTACCTGGCCGTTATATATAGGATAGACGCTAGAAGGTAAATTCCCTTTATTAACAGCAGCCGAAGAATTAGGAATAGAAGCTCAATTAGATAAACCACCATTAAAATGGTGACAGAGGGACAGTTCTTCTGTTTCTCTTATATTCCTCAAATAAGGAGGCTTTCCATGAAAATAAGTAGACTGTTTCAAATTATCTATATTTTGCTAGAAAGAAAAATGATCACGGCTAACGAACTAGCCGATAAACTTGAAGTTTCTGTGCGAACTATATACCGCGATATTGAAGTCCTTACGGAGTCTGGCATTCCTATTTATACAATGCAAGGTAAAGGAGGCGGAATTACCTTGATGGATCAGTTTGTACTCAACAAATCACTCCTTTTAGACAAAGAGCAGGATGAAATACTATTTTCCCTGCAAAGTCTATCTGCCACTAATTATCCAGATACAAGCGATATTTTAGCGAAACTAAGTCATCTATTTCAAAAAAGTGAAACTAAGTGGATTGAGGTAGATTTTTCATCATGGGGCAGTGATACAAAAAGAAAGAAATACTTCTCTCTTTTTAGACAAGCCATTCTAGAGCGTCATGTCCTCTCTTTTCACTATATCAATTCGAATGGGGAAAAGAGCTTACGGCGAATTCTTGCGGAAAAATTATTGTTTAAGGATAAAGCCTGGTATTTAGAAGGTTTTTGCCTAGAAAAATCGGCGAATAGAACTTTTAAAATAAACCGTATGTCTAATATAGCTTTAACTAATGAAATTTATGACAACATAAAAAAAACGGAAGAATTAATTTTAAATGATTCTTTGGATGGGGATTATTTAGAATGGGCAGACTTAGTGCTCAAAATTAGTTCCAGAGCCAGTTATCGGATTTATGATGAATTTGAAGAAAAGGATATTTCCAAAGAAAAGGATGGTTATCATATCATTTCCACCTCTCATATAAAAGGGGAATGGTTATACAGCTACCTATTATCCTATGGAAATTATTTAGAAGTAATCGAACCCACAGACATAAGAAAGGAAATAAAAAGGAGAATTCAGCAGATGATAAATCAATATTGAATCAGCCCTTAATTTCTTTGATTTATTGACTACTAAACAAAAAAGACGGTTCTCCCGCTTCCTCTATGGAATGCAGGAGAACCGTCCCTCTACGTACTATTTACGAATGAAATATCCAATCACCGTACCAATAAGGGCAGGTAAAATCCAGCCTAACCCTATTTCGTAAAAGGGGAGAATATTCTCGTAAAAATGCCCAATCTCCTCAAAAAAGCCAAGCTTAGCTTCTGGGATGCTTTTTACAAGTGCTTGATAGCCATCCAATATACTTACAAAGAATGTTAGCACCATTGCCATTAGGTACACACTTTGCTTGCCTTTGAATAATCGCGAAAAAAGAGCAAGTATGATAAGCACAATTGCTAAAGGGTATAAGAACATGAGCACAGGTACTGCAAATAGTATAATTTTATTTAAGCCTAAATTGGCAACTAAGAAAGAAACAACACAAAGACTAAGCACAAAAGTCTTATAGCCAATCTTCGGAAATACTTCATGAAAAAATTCACTACAAGACGTTATTAATCCAATACTTGTTTTTAAACAGGCAAGCACAATGATAACCGCAAGCAAAATTCCGCCAAAAGGACCAAAATAATGCTTAGCTACTGCAGCAAAGATAAGTCCGCCATTTTCAAAAGTTCCTACAGCTTGTACACTAGAAGAACCCATATAAGTGATAAATCCGTAGATAAGCATCATTAGCAGCATGGCAAATATTCCTGATTTCCATGTCGTTTTTGCAATACTCTTTACGTCCATAATTCCCTTCCCTTTGATAGCATTAATCACCACTATCCCAAAGGCAAGAGATGCTAGAGCATCCATGGTGTTATATCCTTCTTTAAACCCTGTCATAAAAGCATTATTTAGATATGCTCCCTGTGGCTCTTGAAAGCTCCCCATCGGGCGAACAATACTTACTATTATTAATAAAAATAAAAACAGCAGAAAAGCAGGAGTCAGATATTTCCCGATCACATCCATAATCTTTGCCGGATTTAAGGAAAAATAGTAAACCAGTAAAAAGAAAAGAAAACTAAAAATAGCTAAAAATAACGCAATATGGCTATTCGCGACAAACGGCTCAATCCCTATTGCAAATGGAACTGTCGCTGTACGTGGAATAGCAAAGAATGGACCAATCGTTAAATATAGAAATAACGAAAAGAGAAATCCGAATACTGGGTGAACGCGACTTGAAAGCTCGCGCAGACCATTGCTTCCTGATAATCCAATTGCTAATATACCGAGAAAAGGAAGCCCAATCGCCGTTACTAAAAAGCCTGCTAGCGCAAGCCAAAAGTTTGTTCCCGCAAGCTGTCCAAGCTGAATAGGAAAAATTAAATTTCCCGCTCCAAAAAACATACCAAAAAGCATCGTCCCAATTAGAGCATAAGTTGAAAAAGAAATTCTTGATTGCATAAATCTAATACTCCTTTATAAATACATATAAATTAGATAATACGGGAACGTTTAAAAGTACACAACAACTTTTTAAATGAATTTTCACATAATACCTTCTAGACTATTAAAGAACTTTCTTCAAAATCTCTCCTGGCAAGCCTTCTATTTCTCCAATCCATGCTGAAGTAAATCCTCTACTGACTAATATTTTTCTCGAGGCTATATTATCAGGATCTATAATTGCCTTTATTACCTTTAGATCTGTTTGTTTCACTAATGACATTAATCTATCCGCAACCATACCGCCATATCCCTTCCCCCAATGTTCCGGCAAAAGCATATAGCCAAGCTCTGCTTCAGCAAGCTCTTGCTCCGTTAAAGTCACATGGCCAAGCCCGATAAATACTTCTGAGTCTGGTTGAAAAAAAGCATAGGATCCAAAGAGCTGATTCTTGTCATTGCGGATTAATAGTTTTTCAAAGTCAATCTTTGCCTCTTCTAACGGAATAGCTCTTTCTGTAATCTGGGCCATCACTCGCTCATTAGAAACTAATTGGTAATACAACTCAAAATCATTTGCTGTAAATTTTCGAAATAGCATGACTGCTCATCACCTTCCTATTATATTCGCTTTTTTCTAATCTCTTCCGTAAATATGACAATATAGTGAAATTCGTATATCCAAAACTATTTGATGAAAGCTAAAGATATTCTAAAACAAGAAAGGAATTTTCCCATGGAACAAAAGTTAAACGTATTAATGTTTAGCGGGGACTACGATAAAGCATGGCTGGTTTAATTCTAGCTAATAGTGCCCGGGAAATAGATGTGGAAGTAACCATGTTTTTCACTTTTTGGGGGCTTTTATTACTTCGTGACCCCGAAAAAATCGATTTGGAAGGTAAGTCCTTCTATGAAAAAATGTTTACTACCTTCCAACCTAAAGACGTAGAGCAGCTTCCTTTATCCAAAATGAATTATGCTGGTCTAGGTAAAATAATGATGAAGGAAATGCTTGGGGATGAAGAGGCCCCACCACTTATAGCTTTCTTAAAAGGGGCAAGAAAAAAACACGTTAAGTTTCTTGCCTGCAAATTATCAGTTGATATACTTGGATTTAAGCAAGAAGAGTTTTATCCTGAAGTCGAAATTGTCGACGCCAAGGTTTATCTTAAAGATGCTTTAAAATCAGATATTCAGCTTTTTATTTAAAGCTTCCCATATCAAAAGGCGGTCTCTGCTGATGCATAAAAACCGCCTATTACCTTTAATATACCTCTGTTGCATTAGGATTCAATTGACGAACATGGTGTAAATAGACTTTCACCCTTTCCGCCTCTTCGAAAGGGTAAAGAAATCCCATCTTTCTGCCAACTTCTAATCCGATTTTCTCAAATAATGCTGTCATAGAAAATAACGATTCCCAGACTCGATTATAATCTCCACTCGGATAGGTATGCATGAGCCTTTCCCACGTATCATCATCGATATACCGCTTTAAGTACTTACTGTTTTTTCCTATGCTAAGGGAAAAATCTGTTTCCAAGCCAACCTTCCATTCCAACATTTTTAACAACATCGCCCTTATGGTATTCATATGGTCAATCGCATAAAGAATTTCTTGCCTCCATAACCCTTTAACCACATAGGTCGAGACCCACCAAAATTCGTTACAGCAATCAGAAAATTGTTCGGCAGCTGGCTTTTTCACCCAATAATCTTTATCTGTACTAGGGGGCATATAAGGGAGACTATTGTCTTTATCTAATAGAATCACCGTCAACCCATCCTCCTGACAATACTTGTTCTTTTCCTCCAGCGGAACAAGGGTTAAGTCTATGCGGTTCCCATCCGTAAATAGCATAAGATAAGAAAATCTTCCACCTAGCTCTGCGGGAAAAAGCGTGGAATCCTCTGGGGTTTGCATAATGATTCGTTCCCCAAAAACATCAATCCAGTTAGGCTCATTCAAAAAAGATTCCATATTATCTACTAAATAAACAATATCAAAATCCTGAAAAGCATCCTTTGGTACTGTTGGATTTGTTCTCGAGCCATTCATGCAAACAGCTCTTACTCTATTATCCTGATTTGCCACTTTTAACACTAAATCTAACATTTGCTTCTCTGTTCTCATACTATCCCTCCAATTATAAATTATTTATATGATTCTATTCTTCTATTTATAATTGGAGGGGCACGAATCCTGCTGTAATCTCGTTATAAAAATCCCTCTAATAAGTTCATAAAAACCTCTCCTTTCTAATAAATAATATACGGACCAAAATATACAGTTAACAAGATAATGTGTACACCCACAAAATAGATAATCCTCGGTGTACCTGTCCATTCATTGATACGTTTTGTTAATATGGATAAAAAATAGGAAATAACCGCAAATAATAACAGATAAAAATAAGTACTGCCCGTAAATGTTAGGTACTTAGGTGCGGTTGCAAGTATATTCGGAACAAAGAAACGATCCTTCCATATAACCGCTGCGATTAAATAGATTCCAATGCCAGTATAGAAAATCCAAGGTGGATTGTAATCAACCTTTCTACTAAAAAATAGATACATAAAGATAACAAATGTTATTGGCCACAATAACCATATAAAGGAAAGTGCAAAAGCGAAAAAAGAGGTGGAAATCATTCCAAATGTCTTGCCTAATGCCTGCAACCAATCCTCAGATGAATGTTTTATTTGTTTGTTTATTTTTGTAAGTTCATTAGAAGAAACATAGACTTTATTGTCATCTCCATGTAAATCCATCCATGCAATCATATCTTCATTTAACCATTGTGGAATCGTCGATATCGCGGCTGTATTGCTGCGTCGCTCCGTCTTGGTACTTCCGTTTTCGCCTATTTCCGATTCATAAATATTGAAGCCAGTCTTTTCATTATATTTCGTTTCTGTATAACCATTCGCCTTAAATAGCAGGCGCGGCTTTCCATCCCTAAAGGTAAAGGCAACATCCGAAATTTCCGTTAGCTTCCCATTCTCCCTTGCAGGGTCTTGGAACGTTAACTCATATTGCGCAGCCTCTTGTCCTTTTGTAATATCAATTTCTGCATAATAGTTAAAAAACTCTGGTTTCCCTTGCGTTAATTCTAATTCCTCTTGAAGCAATAACGCCAGTTTTTGATCTTCAAACGTAAAAGATATGCCATTTACTATTTTCCCAGGATCAACCTTTATCTTTGTTTCATATAGGTGGTTAACTTTCCCATCTTGGACTCGAGATAAAGCAAGATCAACATTGCCCTTCTCCTTTGCAAATAACAGAAGGTGAACGCCATCCGCATTTTCCTCTACCGCTAACTTTTCCTTTTCTAGATCAATATCCATAATTTCCGACGTTTGTTTGGTTTCAGGATTTAATTGAAAAAGCTTATTTTCCTTTATATAAAGAATGGTTTTCTCGAGCGGAAAAAACTCCGCAACATCCGCAACTAATTGTGTTTTATCTTGGTCAAATATATTTTTATAATCAAAATAAATAAGCTCGTCTTTTCCCTGATATATTTGTGTCCATTTGTCTGCAGGTATATCATAATATTTCTCTGCCTCGATCCGAAAATCATTGGTCATGATAGCCGTCTTTAATTTATTTTCCTGAAAGAAGGAGAACAAGTAATGCCCATCCTCCGTTTCCTTGATTGCCGGCAGTTTACTTACTTCAGATTGTCCAACTAACAATCCTCTGCTCCAATCTGGGTCTGGTTGCGCCGTCACATTGGAAAAATTTTCAACAAATAATAAAAACAGTCCTAATAAAATCAGCACCCCTGGTATGATCCAATATAATTTCTGTAGTACCCAGGTCTTCATCTTATTCCCCCATAGTGTTTTAAATAAGTTCTCTTTGTATTATGAATAAAATAATAATAGCATATTTTCTGACAAAATATGCTAGGGAATTCTATTAATTTTCTTTTCTCACTCTCGTTGTACACAAACTATATAGGGAAATCTGCAAGCATAAAAAAAGTGTTTCACCATTCAACTCTCTTGTTCTACCAAAAAATATTATTCTAGTAAAACTTATTATCAGTTAAAACAATCCTCACCCATAATTAGGATGAGGATTGTTACTAAACTAAGACTATAGAAAAGCATAGCCATCAGCAAAGGAAGATTTATTTGATTAATTACCTGCCTTTCCTTCTACAAGTCCATCATCTAAAAATTCATTTAATATTCTTGCGTTTTCATCCATGTCTATTTTTAATACTGCTCCCACATTAACCGTATCATTTTCATAGGAGTTCTGAACTGGAATTCTAATACGGTCCAAATCCTCTGATTTATTTACTACTAACCCTTTTGTTATCGACAATATTGTAGGTGTATCTAAGTTTGTTTGAATATAAGGCGTAACAGTACCTAGGATTTTAGGTAAATTCACTACGCTGTGCATACTAACTGCTTGTTCTTTCAGCTTTTCTATTGCTTCCTGCTGTCTCTCCACCCTGCCAAAATCACTTAATCGGTCATGGCGAAAGCGGACATAACCTAATAATTGATCGCCATGTAATACTTGTTTCCCTGGATGTAATGTCATACCAATCCCATATGACATCTCATATGGAATATCAACTTCAATTCCTTTAGGAGCTACTATATCTACGATTTTGGAAAAGCCTTCAAAATCTGCAATCGCATAATAATTAACATCAATACCAAAGTTCTCTTTTAAGGTTTTTCTTACTAATTCAGGTCCACCATAAGCAAATGCCGCATTCATTTTTTGATATCCTATTTCCGGAATATTTACATATATGTCCCTCATAATAGAGGCTATTTTCATTTTATGTGTATTTTGATTATAATGAACAATCATTAGTGTATCCGTTCTAGCATGTTCCTCTCCTCGCGAATCACTTCCTAACAACATAATATTAATTTCTCCATATTGTGGCTCAGGTCCCTCAAAGTCTTCAAAACTACTTTCTATTTTATTATTCCCTTTTGTTTGGGTTGCTTGTTTTAAACCTTTATTATATTGATAAACAGAATAAAAAACGGCTAAAGCAAAAATAAGAATAGCAAAGCCAAAAACCCTCTTCCACCTTATTCCTTTTTTCCTTTTTACTCTCATATTATTTTCCATTCTATATCTCCTTATTCTCTAACCCTTTGCAGGCAAAAGCTTAGCCGAAATCTTAATTGCTACCGCATCATCTAAATATCCGATTGGGAAAATGTAATCCGGAATAACATCAACGGAAATTATAAAGTAGATAAGAGCGGCTCCCATAACAGCTAATTCCGTAATATTTCCTTTTTTGTTGGAAAAACGTTGATAATACTCTTTTAGTTGTTGTATGAATGGTCCTACCCCTTCTACTTTTTGCACTTTTTCTGCAAATTTATCGGCTACTAATCCCTTTCCTTCATCAGTCAATGCATAATGATTATATTTATGAAGTTGCTCTTGCACTTCTTTGATAGAAAAGGTCTCCTTATAGTGGTTAGAAGAGAATAATTCACTTTGAATGGATTCGATAGAATCGAAGATATCCTCTGATTGACTTGATGCTTCTGAAGGTAAATAACCGGCCGCTGTAAACATTTTATCTACAGGATAATCAAAAAATTTTGCGAATTTTTGAATATGTTCTGGGGTTGGTCTTCTTTTGCCGTTAATTATTCGAGAGATTGTAGCTGTGTCAATATTCGTTAACACACTTAGCTTTCTCATTGAAATAGCGTTTTTCTTCAAAAGATTTTTTAATAATAATCCAATCTCATTGGTGTCACTCATATTAGATTAAGCTCCTATCTTTTTCTTATTCATTTATATATGGACTTTGTGGTATTAACAGATGATATATTACTAAAATAACGAACTGTTGTTTTTTTGTCAACAAACAATTCGTTTTCTATTATCTATTCCCTATCAATATTTCTATCCTATACTCTTGCAATCGATGGTCTAAAATAAACACATAAGCGTCATAAATTTGTCTATTTATTAATTATTAATTATTAGTTGATTAGAACAAATAAAGATGTTGACATATCGTCAACATAATAGTATGGTTCAAATAACTTACAACAAATTTTTTCTTTCTTTCAAACTATCATTCTAATTCTTAAGTACGACTTATTTATCGTTTTTCATTTGATTCTTTTATGTAGAGATTCATCACTATGTTTAAGACATTACCTTATTCACTAGGAGGCTATGTAATGCTAACTTTCATTTTACTTCTTTTTATTTGTATTTTTGCCGGGCTTCTGGGCTCTATCCTCGGAATAGGCGGAGGGATTATCCTTACTCCAGTTCTAACACTAGGATTTGGGTTTGATATCCACCATGCGATTGGAGCAAGTATAATATCAGTTATTGCAACAAGTTCAGGTTCAGCAGTAGCATACTTAAGGGATCGAATGCTCAATATTCGCGTAGCCATGTTTTTAGAGATCGCTACTACTGCTGGAGCGATCATAGGAGCAATTTTAGTAGGCATTCTCTCGCCAACTCTTATGTTTATTTTATTTGGTTCTTTCTTACTTTACTCAGCGATCAATATGGTACAAAAGCTCCGTTCAGGCGAAGAAGTATTAAAAAAGGCACAACCTGACTATTTATCGGACAGGCTAAAACTAAATAATACATATTATGATAAAAGCCTAAAGACACAAATTGATTATCAAGTCGAAAAAGTCCCAGCAGGATTTAGTGTGATGTTTGGGGCAGGATTGGCTAGTGGGTTACTAGGGATTGGCAGTGGTGCCTTTAAAGTAATGGCATTGGATACCTTTATGAAAATGCCACTCAAGCCTTCTAGCGCAACTAGCAACCTAATGATGGGAGTTACTGCTGCTGCAAGTGCAACTGTATTATTTTTCAACGGCTCTATCTTACCAGAAGTTGCTGCTCCCGTTGCTATTGGGGTATTAATTGGATCCACAATTGGAGCAAAAGTAATGCAAATATTACCAGAAAAATGGATCCGAATTATCTTTATTCCACTTTTATGCTATATCGGTGCTCAAATGATATTTGAAGGGTTTGGGGTGAAATTTTAATGGAAGCACAAAAAAAAGAACAAACTTCTGAAGAAGAATTAGTCATTATTGAGGAAACAATCGGAAAAATACTTAGATTCGGGGTTCTTGTCTCTGCACTGATTATTTTAGTAGGCATTATTACTTATTTGATTACAAATAACTCTGGTTATAAGGAAACGTTCCCTACTAATTTTAAAGATATTTTTATTGGGGTTGCTGCCTTTAAACCATTTGCCATTATTATGCTAGGTCTCTTTTGTTTAATCCTAACCCCTGTATTAAGAGTTGGAATATCCTGTTATGCTTTCTATAAAGAAAAGGACTGGTTATATGTTGGAATAACAGCCATAGTATTAATAATATTATTTATCAGTTTCTTAATTGGTTATACTTCTTAAAAAAGGGGCTTGTTTTCTTCCTGAAAACAGTCCCCTTTATTATTCATCCTGTTAAAATATCCTCTTTCGGAAAACGAATCTTTGATTTATTTGGTTTTGCTAATGAGAAAGCCAAGGTTAAAGGGCCAATTTTCCCAACAAACATAACAAGGACAATGACAAACTTCCCTGCCATCGTTAACGTTGATGTTAATCCCATCGACAATCCTGATGTTCCAAAAGCAGATACTACTTCAAATACAATAGCAAGGAATCTTGCGTCTTTCTCAGTTATGTCTAAAATAAAAATGGCAACAAAGATTACAAACAGACTAATAATAGTAATGGCTAAAGATTTAACAACCGTTCGATCATCTATTGATCGATTAAAGATGACAATATCCTCTTTGTTTCTTAAAAACGATAGAACAGAAAATACCATTGCAAGGAAAGTTGTTAATTTAATCCCTCCTCCAGTAGACCCGCTTCCTGCTCCGATAAACATAAGCAAAATCATAAAAAACAAGGTAGATTCATTTAGTCCTCCAATATCAACTGTATTGAAGCCTGCCGTTCTTGGAACCACTCCTTGAAAATAAGCAGCTTGAATCTTACCAGACCAAGATAGATCTCCTAATGTTTGAGGGTTATCATATTCAAAGCCAAATACGAGCAGCACAGCAACAACATTAATTACAATTGTTCCAACTACCATTATCTTAGTATGAAGGGTTAGTTTTTTAAACTCTGATTTTTTCCAAAGATCAAATATAACAGTAAAACCTATTCCTCCTATAATAAATAGAAGCGAAATAACGATATTTACGACTGGATCTGCCACATATCTAGATAAGTTATCTGGCCAAATCGAAAATCCAGCATTATTAAAAGAGGAAATAGAGTGAAATATAGCAGCATAGACCCCTTTTTGCCACCCCATTTCTGGAACCCATCTAATCGCTAGAAGAACTGCCGCAATAGTCTCCAGAGTAATAGAAAATAAGAACAACTGTTTTGCCAATTTTATAATTCCGCCAATGGATGTTTGACCGAGAGCCTGTTGGATCAACAGCCGCTCTTTAAAGCCAATTTTTCTTCCCAATGTCATAAAAATTAAAACAGCAAACGTCATGATTCCTAATCCACCAACTTGGATTAAGCATAAAATTACAATTTCTCCAAACAAAGTAAATGAACCACCCGTATCAATAACAGCCAAACCTGTAACCGTCATCGCAGAAGTCGACGTAAACAGAGCATCCGTCCATGTTATGGTTCCTGTTGTAGCTAAGGGCATCTTCAAAAGCATTGTCCCTAGCAAAGTAAAAGCTAAAAAAACAAAAATAAGAATCTGAGGTGGATTTAAAGCAATTATATCCTTTTTCTTAGGAAACCTCATTTTTTCCCCTTCTTCCTTCCGTTACCATAGTCTTACCAACTCTAAAATATCGGCATACCAAAAACCACAGAGGTATCCCCCTGTGGTTCATTAATCTTCCATCCATGAACACAAGTATCGATTCTCCTTCTTTAAACGCTTACGAAGTTAGCAGTCGGATTCGGGTCTAAGAATAACCCTACCTTTTACAAAAAGGATTCACCCCAAGTGTTTTATCACAAAAAATTGGGTCCCCCGTTCCTCTAGTTGAGGATTCAGCGATATACTTATTTTTTTGTATCTTACTCCTCTGTATATAGATTTGTAAAGAGCCATTTCGGACAAAATTAGCGCAATAATAAGCAGTAAGAACCTATTCTCGTTCTTCTTCTTCCTTTTTCTAATCATGACGCATATTTACGCTTTTTTCATACAAACGATTAGGAAAAATCTAAACGGAATTCGGCTAATATTGTTTCTCCCCATGTTCTTTAATCAATCTGTAAAAGATAACCCAAATACTAATAACTAATAAATAAATAACAAAGGAATAATAAATCGTATATCCATGTTGATAATGAAAAATCCCTATCATGCCACAAACCCTTTCTATCGCGACACTCACAAGGGCCCAGCCTAAAATGTATAACAGCGTAAAATGGGGTTTAATATTGAAGAGATCATATAGATAAAAGAAAAGGTAGCTTATCGGGGCATACATCACATGGGATAAGAAGTCCATTATCTCAAAAGAAGAACTGTCATTTATTATATAATAACGCACTGGTAAAATACTTAACGTATGGTCGAAAATGAAACCAAAAAAAACACCACACATAAGGTATATACTCATCGTCTTTTTAGTAAAACGTCTTGGGAGCAATATCACCAATAGAAATCCCAAAAAGATCGAGATAAGGATACTCCACTCATTTAAATTAAAATGAAAATCATAATGTAATTCTTTCATTTTTCTTCCAACTCTCCTTTATCTAGGCCAATAAACCAGCGGGCTATCCACCATACTAAGACTATTGATATAACATACAAAAGAGCAGAATATAACTGATTCCAATTCTCGAAAGCAAGAAGATCTGCCCATATATATATCCGATCTTCCAAACATAAGAATAATACAATAATCCCGGAAAATAGTAATCGCCATTTTATTTTCCAAGAAGAGCAAAGTATGCAAATTGACAAGAGAATTTGAAATGGAATCACAATAAAGCGACAAATATACATAGCAAATGAACCTTCAACCGTGCGAGTAAGAGGGACCCAGTGCAAATTAACATCTAATATTGTAAATATCGTAATTGTTAAAATTGCAATAATAAAGTACAAAAAAACAATTTCCGTAAGCATTAAACCTTTAGGAACAATAGCAAATACAATCAATACTATACATGCTAACAGTGACATAATAGCGATGGACATAAATAATCATCCTTTAAAGAAGATTTGGCATATAACATGTAATATGCCCAAAAGAAACAATATTATTTCCAAAATAAAGTATTATTGCCAGTGTTAAGATCGTCCGGTATATAGACACAAAAAGCCTTCAAGTTTTCATATACTTGAAGGCTTTCTCATCATAAACCTATGCATTAACATGATATCGGCCCTTCGGCACAACTAAAGGAGTTCCTGAGACCGGATCATTAATCACCGTACAATTAAGTCCAAAGATATCTTTAACCAACTTACTTGTAATGATATCAGCTGGCTTCCCTTCTCCTACAAGCTTGCCTTTTTCCAGTGCAAAAATATAGTCTGCATATCGTGCCGAAAGATTAATATCATGCAGGACCATTACGATCGTTGTACCGTATTTTCGATTAAGATCTGTCAGTAAATCTAATATTTCCACTTGATAGGTGATATCTAAGAAAGTGGTTGGCTCATCAAGAAATAAAATATCTGTTTGCTGAGCAAGTGCCATTGCAATCCAGACACGTTGTCTCTGACCACCTGAGAGCTCATCAATATTTCGATTAGCAAATTCTGTAATCTTCATAATTTCCATTGCTTCTGCAACTGCTTCATAATCCTTCTTAGACCAGCCACTAAAGAAATTTTGATGAGGAAATCTCCCTCGCCCAACTAGATCTGCTACTGTTATTCCTTCTGGTACAATAGGAGATTGTGGTAAAATACCGAGAATGCGTGCTAATTGTTTTGGCGGAAATTTACTAATTGCCTTTCCGTCGAGTGCAATACTGCCAGAGGAAGACTTAATAAGATTGGATAGTGTTTTTAAAAGCGTTGATTTTCCGCAGCCATTTGCACCGATAATCACACTAATTTTATTACTCGGAATTTCAAGCTCAATATCTTGCAATATCGTTTTGCCTTCATAGCCTGCTGTTAACATTTCCGCTCGAAACTCATGTATCTTATCCATCACAATTCTTCCTTTCGATTCATTCGAATTAATAGCATGATTAAGTATGGTGCACCTAGAATACCAGTGATCACACCTACTGGGTATCTAGCAACAAATGCAAACTGTCCAATAAGGTCAGATGCTAAAACCAAAATGATTCCCACCAGACCTGCTGGAATAACACTAGAAAATCCTATTCCAACTAATCGTTTAGCGATAGGGCCCGAAAGGAATGCAACAAATGCAATCGGTCCAGTGGTAGCAGTAGCTAACGCAATGATTAGAACCGAACTAATAACCAGTACAACTCTTGTTCTATCTGTGTTGATGCCTAGTGATGCGGCAGTTTGTTCGCCAAGCTCTAACATATCGAGTCGCTTTCCAAGTAAGATAATGATAGGTGCCAAAAGAAGAACAGTAATCATAAGCGGGTAAATATTTTCCATCTTCACCCCATTTAAACTACCACTTAACCATCTCATTGCTGTCGGAACATCATGATGCTGTCCAATTAGCAATAAATAGGATATTACGGCATTTAGCATTGCCTGTATGCCAATACCTATCAATATTAACCTGCCAATAGAAAAAGAAGTTCCTTTCGACAATAGAAAAATAACCAGGACTGTAGCTAATCCACCAATAATAGAAGCAATGGAAACAAAAGTACTGCTTGCATGAAGAACGATGATACAAAATACCGCAGCGGCACTTGAGCCAGCTGTTATTCCAATAACATTTGGATTTGCTAGAGGATTACGAAGCATTGTTTGAAACACATGTCCCGAAATACCAAAAGCAAAACCAGCAAAAACACCAGCCACCATCCTTGGAAAACGGATTGTTCCGACCGCAAAAGAGGCTCCTTTCACTTGCTCGCCTAGTAAAACACTAATTACATCCCCAACTGGATAAATCGTATTTCCCAGCATAAGCATCATGCAGCATAAAGCAAAAGCAATGATTGCTAACAAACAAGTCACAATAATAAAACGACGACGTCTTCTTGTTCTACCTACCATAATAAGATTCATTGATTCATTCATCATAACGTACGCATTTTCGCTTTCATAGTTATTAAGATTAAAATTGGTGCCCCGATAAAGGCTGTAACTACGCCCACTTCCAGTTCACCGGGACTGCCAATAATCCGGCCGCACACATCTGAAATCGTTAGTATAATCGCTCCTGCTAGAGCGGACATTGGAATAATGTAGCGCAAATCAGGACCAATAATAAGACGGATCACATGGGTTGCAAGTAAACCTATAAAACCAATTGGGCCCGCTAGAGCTGTTGCTGCCCCACACAATAAGACCCCTCCAAATGCCGCGACAAGTCTAAGTGTGCCGGTCCGCACACCCAATCCCTTTGCTGCTTCATCCCCTAAGGCCAAAGCATTTAAGCCCGGGGCAGAGAACAAGGCGATTAGAATGCCTATAAGGAGAAAAGGAATGAAAATAGAGATAGAATCCCAATTTCCAGCACCAACACTTCCCACCTGCCAAAATCTAAATTGATCCATAACATTGGAACGCGGAATCATAATAGCCATTACAAGAGAGGATAAAGCTGCACTTGTCGCTGCTCCCGCTAAAACGAGTTTAAGGGGGGTGGCACCGCCACTCCCCATCGAACCAATTCCGAATACAAAAATGGCAGTTAAGATTGCTCCTGCTAATGCAAACCAAATGTATTGACCAGCAGTGCCAATATGGAAAAAGGATATCCCACAAACAACAAATAGAGCTGCACCTGTGTTTACTCCTAATATACTAGGATCTGCAATCGGATTACGAGTGACGGATTGCATAAGAGCACCAGAAACTCCCAATGCAGCACCACACAACAAACTAAATACAGTTCTAGCAATTCTTTGGCGGACAACATTTGCTCCGTGAGACTGTACTTCCGGATGGAATAATCCATCCAGTATTTCATTCCAGCCAACAGTGCGAGATCCAAAAGCAAGAGACGCCAATATACTTATACCGAGTAAGATAATAGAAATTACTAATACGCTAATAAATTTTCTCGGTATTAATAACTGCTTATTTTTTAAAACGGATGTCTGTTCCATTTACTTCACTTTACTTACAGCTTCTGAGAGTAATTTTAGGTACTCGTCGAGCGTATATTCAATCGAAAGTGTACTTGGTGTTCCGGCTGCTGCAAGTGGCGTATTATCCTCGATAATGACAACAGACCCTCGCTGTACAGCTGGAATCTTTCCATAAATCGGATCTTTTTGTAAAGCGGCAAGTGTTTTATCATTTCCATACGATACAAAAATATCTACATCATTTAATATGTCTGCATTTTCAGCACTTACTTCCAAATAGAAACTAGTTGGATCCTTAATTTGACTGGTAATACTTTCCGGGTATTCCATCCCTAACTCTGTAAGGAATTCCCCCCGTGGATCTGTTGGTGAATAGATATAAAACTTGGATAAGTCAGCACCATTAACACTTACAAATGCCGCTTTTTTCCCTTTCAATTCAGGAAACTCACTTGCTTTATCTGCAATGAATTTTTCTGTATCTGCAATAAGCTGCTTCCCTTCTTCTTCCATACCCATCCCCATTGAATTATACGTTACTTGTTCACGCCAAGAAGCAACCCAAGGGTTTTTTTGATATGCAACAACAGGAGCAATTTCACTTAAAGTATCATACTCTTCCTGTGTAAGTCCTGAGTACGCTGCAAGAATGACATCTGGATTAGAATCAGAAATCGCCTCAAAGTCTATGCCATCTGTATCTTGATAAATATTCGGATTTTTTTCACCTAGCTCTTCTAGTTTTTTTGCAGTCCAAGGTAACATTCCGCTATCATCTTGAACACCATAATTTGCTGCTGAGAAACCAACAGGTACAACGCCAAGCGCAAGTGCTACATCTTGGTTAGACCAGGCAATCGTCGCAACACGTTCAGGTTTTTCCTTAATTACAGTCTCTCCAAGCGCATGCTTAATCGTTATTGGATACGATGAATCTGTATTGGAATCAGCCGATTTTTCTTTATCAGCCTTCGAAGATGACTGACTTGAACAACCCGCTAGTAAAAGAATGGCTACAATAGAGAACAAAAAAATAGGAATAAATGGCTTTCTTCGTTTTTTAAACATATGTATGTCCCTCTTTTTCTATATAATTTTATAATATAAATGATTATCATTCTCAATTATAATACTTGTTTTCTATTTTTCTGTCAATTACAAATAGTAAGTTATACGTGATTTTGCCATCTTTTGATGAAAATTCTCCATTTCACCAACTATGAGGCGGTAAAATCAAGTAGACTACTAATAAATTTAAACTATTTTAGACATATTTAAAGGGCAACGCTAAAGCGATTGCCCTTTTTTAATTCTCATTAACTTTCCATCATTTCCTTTATCCTCTAAATAATTGAAATCCCGAATTAATATTAATTTGCCAATTTCACAAGCATATGTGCTAATTTATGTCGTTCCTCTTCATTTCCCACTTTCCACAGTTCCCGAAGAAGTGCCTCCTCTCGATTTTGTGGTTCTGCATTGTTAGCAAGATAGCCAGCGACTTTCTCCGCGCTTTTCGCTAATTGTTCTTCATCCATGCCAAGATTTTTGCCTACTTCTATTTTACTGCTTAAATAAGATTTAAACTCATCAAAATTCTCTAGCTTCTCTTGGATTGTTTTTCTATTCATTTCTTTCACTGTTTCTTCTGCCTTGTTGGGATCTGCATTATAATTATTCATCAATAATATTCCCTCCAATGTTTTAGTCTCTTAACTATTCCCCAGAAAAGCCCCGTGAAACTTTATATGTACTTAGCAATAATCTCCATTTCTATCTCATTCTTCCTTCGTCTTTTTTAACCCACACACAAAAAAACGAAGATTCTCCGGCGGTGCACCAGGAAAAACCTTCGTTAAGATAAACTATTTACTTGTGCTTACATACCTATCTCTAGCTGCTCCTAATCCAAATACAAAGAGCAGTAATGAAGCAGCAGCTAAAATGAACAACGGAACAGTCCAGCTATTCGTTACATCATGTAAATACCCGAAAAGCGTAGGACCAATAGCCGCGAGTAAATAACCAACTGATTGAGCCATGCCAGATAGTTCTGCAGCCTGTCTGCCATTCTCCGTTCGCAAGCCAAAAAACATCATCGATAAACTGAAGGCACAACCTCCCCCAATGCCTATCATGATAATCCAGCATACAATTAACTTTGCACTTCCATAAATTAGTCCAAGTGTCCCCGCTAAAAGCAAAACGCTCATGATAGTGACTAAAGAACGCTGACTTTTCATACGCCCTGCAATAATAGGCACAATAAAGGTAAACGGAAGTAATGCTAATTGCATCACAGAAAGCAGCCAGCCAGATTGGTCTGAACTTATTCCTTGTTGTTGTAAAATCTCAGGCAGCCATGCAATAAGAATGTAAAAGACCATCGATTGTAACCCCATAAATAAGGTCACCTGCCAAGCTAATGGAGAGCGCCACAAGTTCACCTGAGTATCTACTACTTTATTTCGAACAGCTGGTGTTTCCTTGTTGAGATGCTTTACTTGAGGCAGCCAGAATAAAATGGATAGGAAGCTAAGTATCCCCCAAATTCCCAATCCACCCTTCCAGCCAATTCCAAGTCCAATGGCAATTGGAACGCTTATTCCCGAAGCAATAGCAGCCAATAAATTCATCGAAATAGAATATACACCTGTCATTAATCCAATTCGAGTTGGAAACTCTTGTTTAATCAGACTTGGTAATAGCACATTAGAAATTGAAATCGCCAATCCTAGCACAGCAGTACCAATATATAAAGCAGCCACCCCAGATAATGAACGTAAAATAATGCCTAGTGTAAGAAAGATAATAGACATCAGAATCATCATTTCCACACCAAATTTACGAGCCAATTTAGGTACAAGCTGAGAAAAAAACGCAAAAGATAATAATGGCAATGTGGTAATCATCCCTGCTAATGTATTAGAAATATGAAGATCATCCCTAATAAATCCTACTATTGGACCCACTGATGTTAATGGAGCTCTTAAATTAGCAGCAATAAAGATTATTCCTATAACAATCATCCAAACGGCTGATTTATGAACAGCTCGATTTGATTGTATATGTTGATTAGTCATTGTTTCCTCCTGATTCTAATAGCCAAATGACTATGAAATGAGTCCTGCCTCATTAATAAGAAGTCGTCAGTCAAGCAATTTGGTATATTATAATATATTTTCACCGTGACAATGAATAATATAATATAACAAGCGGGTGTTTGTCCATTCTTTTTTCTAGAACAAAATATATCCCCGCTACTGGATGGTATAACCTAACCACTATCTCCCGTATCTCAATAAGATGTAGAGTACAGCAACGTTATCGGTTTGATTTATATAGGAATGGTTTCCATTTGCATCAAAACTAATCGAATCATATTCATTTAAGATATATGACTCATTATTGACATTAATGGTGATGGTTCCCGACATCACCGTTGCTATTTCCGTCGTATTAGGGTGATGCTTTTCTGGATAATAAGAACTGTGCGGTTGTAAATATGCTCGACACATTTCCATCTCATCCTTTTGATTTTGAAAAATCGGCTCTACAGCCCAATTGCCATCATCTCCGAAAATTCTTACCCCGCTACCAGCTCGCGATACATTTACACTGTTTCCTGAGGAAAATAACGCCATCAGAGGGATCGATAAACTTTGCGAAATCTTCCACAATACCCCAATTGTTGGATTAGTTTCTCCCCGCTCAATATTTCCCAGCGTCAGCTTACTTACACCTGATATCTCAGATAAATTTTCAAGACTCAACCGCCTCTCCTTTCGCAATTTTTTAAGCACGGTTCCAACTTGAATAACTACCTGTTTTGAATCATCTGTCTCTCTATTCATATTCGTCCTCCGTTTCTTTTATGGGAAATATTGTTATTACTATGTTATGAACTTAACTCCATTCCTAATTAAGTGGTTCAAACAAACCTTTGCATTGGTTGGTCAACTGATTATAAACCGCAGCTCCTTTGGCATAAGCCTCTTGGCTAAAATCGTTCTTTTCCATAAATGTCTTTAAAAACATGTAAGTAGCGCCTGCATAATAGTTTGCAATATATTCACTATTCTTACCGAATGCTTTATGTTGCTCCATTACAAGCTTATTAAAATTGGCTAACTGACGAATAAATTCATTACTAATTCCAGCCCATTCAATTAATACAAATGTCTCTTGATTTTGTTTCCAAAATTGAATTAGTAGTTGAATAAAGCCTGAAGCGTTAAAAGATTGCTGCTTTAAAACCGACTTAAAATCACTCATTACGTTGGATATCTGTCTTATAATGATGTCTTCTTTCACTAAATAATTTCTATAAAAAGTTTGCCTTGCAATTCCAGCTTGCTCGCATAAATCTCGGATGGAAATCTCATAAAAGTTTTTATTCTTAAGATTAAACATCATTAAACTTTGCAGCAATAATTTTTGTGTTCTTTCAACCCGTTTATCCATTTATGCACCAATTTCCTTTCCTGTGTCACATAAAAAAATTCTTTGCTTTTTCTTTGCTTAAATTTATTATACAATCCTTTCAAGCTAAGTGACAATTGTAACTTAAGTGTCAATTGTTCATTTACCAACAAAAATTATTTATCCTATCGGAGGGAATTATTTTGGAAACAGGAAAGGTAGTAGTCATTACTGGAGCAAATAATGGGATTGGTCTAGAATTAACAAAAAAAATCCTAGCAGAAGGGAGTCAAGTCATTGCATTAATACGTTCTTCTTTTTTGAAGGATGACATCTTTATTCAATCAAAAATTACAACAGGACAGTTACGAATTTATAAAGCCGATTTATCTGATTTTAACAGTCTAAAAAAAGCGCTGGAAGAAATAAACGCAGCGGAGAAGAAAATAGATTTCCTTTTCAATAATGCCGGCGGCACCTTTCCTTCGCTGTTATTTTCTAAGCAAAATCGCGAACTACATTATGAACTTCAGACAGTAGTGCCTTATATTATTTTTAAGGAACTGTCCCCTTTATTTGAAAAGGGAGAGGATAAGACAATTGTGAATACCTCTTCAGCTGTCATCCTTCATATGAAACAGTTTGATCCAGACACATTGGAAAATCCATCTTCCTTTAAAAGATTATTTGGTCCCTATGCGACAGCAAAGCTAGCTCTATCTTTATGGACAAAAGAAATAGCAAAAAAAGAGAGTGCCAATGGATTCCGGTTTCTAAGTGTAGACCCCGGGAGTAACAATACGTTACGGAAAGAAAAAAAATCAGGTATTCCCTTTTATATAAAACCATTGATGAAGTTTTTCTCTTCTCCACCCACGAAAGGGGCTACTTTACTCTACGATGCCGCAATGGATAAGACTAGAGCAGTTTCTGGGGACTTTATTGTAAAGGGGAAAAGCACAAAGGTTAATTTTGCTGAATATAGTTCCCTTGTTTTAGAGGGAGTAGACAGAATTTATGTAAGGGAATTTTTGAATAGTGAGGAGTAGAGGATGTGATGAGTATTTATTCTTAAGGAGAGGATAACAGCTTCGCTGGTTTTCCTCTCCCTTTTATAAGGCAAATCCCCAAAATTTAGTTTTAAATAGACTAATAATCTTTAATCCTAAGTCATTGTTAACCAAACAGTCTACTTTTTAGATAAGATGACAATCCCATTAGGCATTTATTCATTCTCAACTACTATTTTACCAATCATACTTCCCGTTTCTACAATTTTATGTGCTTTACGTAACGTTTCGGCATTAATTGGTCTAAGAGTTTCTGTAAGGGTTGTTGTTACTTTCCCGCCGTCTATTAGTTTACTTAGTTTGGATAAAAGTTCATGTTGTTTAATCATGTCTGGAGTTTCATACATAGATCTTGTAAACATAAATTCCCAAACAAACGTGACACTTTTATTTTTTAAAGCAGTAAGGTCGATAGGATTAGCCATTTCTACAATCGAGCAAATCCTTCCTTGAGGGAAAATAATATCGGCCATATTTTGCCAATGCTGCTCTGTTTCGTTCAAACATAAAATGTACTCAACGCCCTTTATATCATGATCTTGTAGTTGAGTTCGAAAGTTTTCGTGATGGTTAATGATATAATCAGCACCTAATTTATTCACCCATTGCTTACTCTCTTCTCTGGATGCTGTGGCAATCACTTGTAAACCTGCCATTTTAGCTAATTGAATCGCTATGGAGCCCACTCCTCCAGCCCCACCAATAATAAGAATGCTCTTAGTTTGATTTTCTTCGTAGTTATTTACATCTATCATTAATCGATCAAATAAACTTTCCCATGCTGTTATCGATGTCAGTGGTAAAGCTGCTGATTGTGCAAAATTTAAAGACTTTGGCTTTAATCCGACAATTCTTTCATCAACTAAATGGTATTCACTATACGTCCCTGGTCGAGTTAGGTCACCAGAATAAAACACTTCGTCTCCAGGTTTAAACATTCTACAATCTGGTCCAACTTCTTCCACCACTCCACTTGCATCCCAGCCTAAAATTCTTGGTTCTGATTCTTCTTTATCTTTAGGAGCACGTACCTTTACATCAACCGGATTAACCGAAACAGCTTTTATTTTAACAAGTATATCTCTTTTGGTTGGTGTTGGTTTTTCCACTTGGACATCTATCAAACTTTCTTCCTCTTCTATCGGTAAATATTTATACAATCCAACTGCTTTCATTTAAAAGCCCTCCTTTTTTATTCATGTTTATTATAAAAAAGAAATATATTAAGAGTAAGTACGCACATTCTTGTAATCTGGTATCACACATGTTACCTATTAGGAGAGAAATGAAAGCAGCTGCAACTGACATTCTTGTAATCTGCTATTAACTATGTTACTAATTAAGAAAATAGAACAAGCAGAAATGAGAAAGGTATGAGTACCGATGAGAAATCGAAAGAAAGGGTATGGATGCCCCGAAGGATGTCCGGTTGAGGGAACGCTTGATGTGATTGGGGGTAAATGGAAAGGCGTTATTTTGTTTTATTTATTAGATGGAAAGAAAAGATTTAATGAATTCAGTAGATTAATGCCTGGTATTACCAAACGAATGTTATCTCTCCAATTAAGAGAACTGGAAGAAGACGGAATTGTTCATCGAGAAGTATATCCCGAAATCCCCCCTAAAGTGGAATACTCATTAACGGAATTTGGAAGAACGCTCGAACCAATTATTTCTCTAATGAATGAATGGGGAGAAAATTACAAAGAGTTTTTAAAAGAAAATAAGCGGGAATTAAAATAGGTTTATAAGCATATATATCGATCGGATATAGTCTCTCCACCTTTGTAGAGTCTTCCTTTATATTTTATAAAGAAAACCTTGGTACAGCAAGAATTGAATATACCAAGGTTTTCTTGTTGTGATGTGGAAAAATAAATTTACAACAATTAAGTAAGTTGATTTGGAATAAGGCTTACCCGTTCTATACAGTTTTCCTATGAAAGTATAAATACCCTCCAAGAAAAAATAAAATAAAACTTCCTCCCACTACGGTTAATAATTGGTCCCAAGGAACTGAAAACACATCACCACTAGTATCACTCATATACATCATTGCAAAGGGCTGGGCCCATGGATAATAAGGTCCAAAACGCTCAGAATTCACCGCTAATATTGACGGTAATGTGAAGATCACATTGACAGCCAAAGGAGCAGCAAAACTCTTGAATAGAATAGACATCCACAATTGAAAAGCTACTAATGGAAACGTGGCAACCCATCCTCCGAAAATACTTTTCCAAACAATTTCAATTGGAAATGGATCTGTGAAACCTTTCATCATTCCCACTCCATAAACGGCACCAAGGTAGAATAATTGTATAACCAATACGAGGAGCATTAACAATATGTATTTCCCTGTAAATACTTGTCCTCTTGTTACGGGCAGTGCTAACAGCTGCTTCCAACCACCAGCTTGATGTTCATATCTGCATATCACACTCGCCAGCACCCCTGTGACTAAAGGTAAAAATAGTAAAGCATATGTCAAGTTCATTGATAATAATGGTAGATACCATTCATTCATTTCCGTTTCGAGATGGAAAGGTTTAGCAGTCAACCCTGTAAAAAGGCCAATGAGTGGACCGGTAAAAATAATTAATAGGATTTTTGATTTTCGCAATTTAAACCATTCTGATTGAAGAATAGAGAGCATTTATTATTTCACATCCCTTCTTGTAAAATCTATCATTCCAGCGATATATAATAAAACACCTACTCCAATTCCAAGCAGGACATTGATCATCGGCTCATTCCATTCGTTCGTTAATGAAGGCCACTTCCAAATCATCCAATCTGGTAAAACCATGGCCGAATAAACGAAAATCACGCCTAAAATCCCTATGGTAATCGGAATCCCTTGATTCTGACTAACAGTGGCAATCCAAAGCTGTAATGCCAATATAGGCAGTGCGGCAAAATACGGATAAAAACTATATTTTACTATTTCAACAAATGGAGTTTGCTCTCCCAAATCTAAAAAGACTCCAAAAGCTATGGTAAATACCATCAATAGCACGGATGATAGGAATAAAAAAAATGCAAGCACTGTAAATTTTGATAAATAAACATTCATTTTGGAAACAGGCAACGAAATCAGTTGCTTCCATGAATTCGTTTCATTTTCAATACTAGCCATAAAGGATGTTAAAATGACGATGCCTAATGCAAGTGCAAGTGGTGTAAAAGAACTTACATTCAATAAATAATATCCCCAATCATCCTCACTCTGTTTTAATAAATAATCCTTTCTCACTCCATAGTTAACCATCTGTAATGCGACAACACCAAAGGGGCCTAAAAAGGTTAGAAACCAAAATCCTTTTCGTTTAGTTTTTAAAAAGTCTGCCCTTAAAAGTTTTCCAATCATACTGCTTTCTCCTCCATAGTCATTTGAAGGAATATTTCTTCCAATGATCTCTTTTCCTCTTCAACACGATAAATCGAAAATCCCTCTTGAACAAGAGACTGTACAGCTTTTGCTACCCCCTCATTTGAATGCTCGGTTAATAAAATGATCTCATCTTGCCAATCAGCATTTATCCCTTTTCCTAATAAGGAGCGCCAAGCTAGCTTACTATCACTAACCTTTAATAAAATCCTTTGCTGCGCATACATACGTAATGCTTCAATGGAATCCTGAAAAATCATTTTTCCTTTTGTAACGATCCCTACCGTTGTCGCCATTTGATCAATCTCTGACAACAAATGACTAGAAATCAATATAGTCATTCCTGTCTCAGCAGGCAATCGTTTAATTAAATTTCGGATCTCAATAATTCCGGATGGGTCTAGTCCATTTGTAGGTTCATCCAAGATTAATAATTCGGGATTGTTTAATAGAGAAGCAGCAATTCCTAACCGTTGCTTCATTCCTAATGAAAAGCCTTTTACTTTTTTATTTGCCACGTCTTGTAATCGAACAATCTCTAATACTTCGTTAATTCTCGTTTTCGGCACCCCTAAAATCTTTCTCAATGCTTCTAAATTCTCATAAGCAGTTAGATGTGGATAATAGGATGGATTCTCTACTAGTGAACCTACTCTTTTTAATATGTCTCTTCTTTCCAGCCTTAAATCCTTTTGAAAAATATGAATCCTACCCGATGTTGATTTCATCAACCCCAAAAGCATACGAATCGTCGTTGTCTTCCCTGCACCATTAGGCCCTAAAAATCCGTATATTTCTCCTTTTTTAATCTTCATATTCAAGCCTGCAACAGCCTCTTCTTTACCAAAACGTTTAGATAAATTTTCCGTCTGCACTACATATTCCATTTCTCTCACCTCATCTTCTATCCTAGGAAAAGAAGGTTAAAACTGAGTATGCTGACAGGTTAAATTTTGTTTAAAAAAAGATAGATTGGAAAAGGTGCTAAATGACCTTTTCCAATCTATCTTTACTTGAGTCTCTTTTTTTTATTATTTTTATTGTTGTTCCATGTTCACTTGACTTAATTTCCCAATATAACTCCATACCTTTCACCATCATATCAACAATAGACAAACCAATTCCTGCACCTGCTTCATTTGAAATACCCTTCATCCCTTTTCCTTTATCTGAAACAACTATAGCATCATATTGATCTGTGGATTCCGTTTTCACACAAATATATCTTCCACTTTTAGCGTGACGCAATACATTTTGCAATAAATTATCTAATATACGTCCTAACCAAATTGGATCAACCGTCCATTTACTATTTTTAAACGGGAGTAATTTAACTTCTATTTCAAATCCCTCTTTTTCAAAAACCGGGTACCATAAAGCTAAACATTCACGCACATAACGAATAACATCTATATCCTTCCAATCAACTTTATATTTACTAGCCATTAGTAGAGTATATGACATCAAATTTTCCATTAACCTATCAATATTCACTACCGAGGCTTCCAACGCCTTTATTGCTTTTGTACCCTCTTCTGATAAATCTTCTTTAGCAATTGAATAGGTTTGAGCTCTTATTTTAGTTAAAGGTGTCCGTAAGTCATGAGAAAGATTAGCAATTAATTCCCGCCGTATTTGTTCTTCTTTCTGTTCACGTTGTTTACTTTCCTTGAGTTCAAATACCATTTGATTAAACGTTTTTTCAAGTTGTCCAATTTCATCCTGCTTTTTTACGTTAATCTGGATTGGCAAACCGTCAACATCCCGTATCTCCATCGCATCTTGTAATTGTAATAATCGTTTTCTGATGCCTCTAAAAAATAAAAAGGAAGCTATAATAAATAAGAAGATGATACAGATAACACCGACTAATAATATCGTGCCATAATTATCATTTGCTTTTTCAAGCGGAGATTTTAACGCAGTTCTAGGAATCTCAAAAACTATAAAGCCTCGAGATTCTTCCTTTCCAACAAAGGCAATAACCGTAAAGGGGTCCCCTTCATATCGACCTTTGATAAATTTTGCTGTAAAAACAGATGACCATTCGGAAGGAAGTTGTTCTCTTACATTTACTTGCTTTCCTAACTTACCATTTTCATCAACCCAAAACATAGAGGCATCGTGAAATTGATTTTTCCACTTGGAAAAATGCTGTTCAATTGTTTCAGGCGTGACGTTTTTCAAATTGTTTGCTTCAGCATGCCACTTTGTCTCTATTTCATTGAAATCATTCCTATATTGGGATTGACTTCCACTTTCCATGTTTTCTGCAACACCAGACACAAATATTGTGACAACTAGGAATGCGAATTGAACAAGAAAAATGGCTATTAAAATAATCATCATGTACTTCGCCAATAATGATTGGAAAAACCTTCTCATATTTTCACCCGATATCCGATGCCACGAATCGTTTCAATGATTGTTGGATTTGAAGGATTCTTTTCAATTTTTTCTCGTAAATAACGAATATGAACCATTAAAGTCTTATCTCCTTCAATATATCGCTCGCCCCAAACGCCTTCATATAGCTGTTCTTTTGTTAATATTTGGTTCAAATGTCGAATAAAGAATTGAAATAAATGATATTGTTTTCCTGTTAATTGAATTTCGCTTCCTGTGTCGTTGTTTACTAATCTCATGTCTTTTGTATAAATAGTTAAATGTCGCAATTCTAATATATCGTCATTCTTTTGATATCTTCTTATTAATACTTCGACACGAGCTGCAAGCTCATCAGGATGAAAGGGTTTTGTTAAATAATCATCTGCAAAATAAAGACCTTCTATTTTATCCTCAATTGAGGTACGTGCGGAAAGCATTAAAATAGGCAAATCTCTATTTTCTTTTTTGATACGCTTTCCGATAGAGAAACCATCTAATCCTGGTAACATTACGTCCAAAATGAGGATATCTACGGTTAATAGATACTCTTCCACTCCTTCGCCTGACTGTAGCCATGTTACTTCATATCCTCTTCCCGTTAGATCCTTTGTCACCCAGCTGCCTATATCACTTTGATCTTCTATATACAATACATGAACCATTTCTTCCTCCTTTTTAAAATAGCTGTTTTCTTTTACATATAACATACCTATATCAACCTATCAAAAAAGATCTTAGTTCCAACCTGTCCCTTGGCCTTATTTCATCCACTGCTAAATCTAAGACTTTCTTTTTCTTATAAATGTTAAAAAACACCCCTTTTAGACAGTATTAACCAAAGGGGTAAGCGGTGCAACACATTTCAATTCAACGACTAGTTTAGCATTTAAATAAAATTTAATTATTTCGAATAATTCATGTGAAACAAGCATCTGTTTATGGAACAATTGTAAAAGTCCATTTATATAAATATTCAAAGAAAAATTCAAAAAATGCTGATATGCAGCACTTCTTAGGTTAATATGTCTTCAAACACTTTCATTTAGAAACATTTTCCAGCTGATTTTTTAGACCTGGTAAGAGATTTTAAGATAGTCTATTCGCTTCATCGATAAGCCCTATATTATACATGGATTCCAGCACAATTTTCTTTAACAGTGGTTCATCTGATAAAACATGATGAAGTTGTATATCTCGAAATACAGCATATTGTGATGGTATTGGTGCACGAGATAAGTATGCTTTTAAAGCTGCTAAGTCTGGTTCAACGTCTTTATTAATTTTTAAAGGAAAGTGCGTTTCATTAGCAAGAAATGGAGCAATTACACCAATGCCATCCTGGGTTTGAATAGTTATCATTTTTTGTCGCTGCAATCTAAGCGTTTGAATATAGCGATAAGGATTAGCTATAATAGGCATTTGAATGTTTTTTTCTAAAAAGTTATCGATATACTTTAATAATTGTCGTTCAGACTGAGGATGAAGTTCATCATCCACTTCCCGTTCCTTGAATACTAAATAACTGTCTTCATCAGCGAAATAATTATAAAATAAATCACTATCTGTGCAATTGATACGTAAAAATTCACGCAAATTTTTTGCGACTATACGGGTTGGCTTTTCAAACTCCATTGGACATATACAGACAATAGGCGCCTCTTCAAGGTCAGAAACCGATCCATAGTCTGTTAAAAATCCATAATGAATACCATCTACTCCAATATGGCCAAATACAATAACATCGCTTGGTGTGTTAAAATAGCGAAAGTCGGATAATGAAATATAAAAGTGAAGCCCATTATAAAAAGATTCACAATCGCCAAGTTCCTTCTCTAATTCCATTAATTTTTGAAGGCTTGCTGGTATATCATACTTTCCAAAGTTGCGCTGCATTCAAAAACCGCCTTTTCTTTTTCCTTTATTTTACTATATTTGTTATCAGGAAACTATTTTATGACATAAATTTCCCCGCTACTTCCCTTCAATCATTCTCCCATTTGAATATGCATACCTCTTCCCTTCACTAAAAAACCCCCTGCCAATTATTAGAACTAAAGGGGGATAAACGTTGCAACTTTATACAAAAGTAGCTTTTTAATAAAGATTGATTAAAACATTTTATGGACTCTTTATTTATCAAAGAATACAAAAAATCCATTTTGAAGAAAGATTGTTCAAAATGGATTTTCTTTTAATAACTCTGTTAGATTTTTTTATAAAATATAAAAGCTTCGGTTCTACATTACAGACAAAAGGGTAACCAGTGCTAAAATAGCCGGAAGCCCTTGTTTCACAATAATTGATTTGTTGGATGTAAAGCCTCCGAAAATGGCTGCCACTACCACACAAATTATGAAAAACAACTGAATCATATAGCCAATTGAATTAAGTCCAAGTATGAGTCCCCAAATGAGACCAGCTGCTAAAAACCCATTATATAGACCTTGATTTGCAAACATGATGGCTACATTTCGATCTCTTTCTAAGTGCTTCGGTAAATTGAAAGCTCGTTTTGCCAATTTTGAATCAATAAAAAACATTTCAAGGATCATAATAAATAAATGTTCTATTGCTACTATCCCAACTAAAATGGCCGCAAGTACTTCCACTCACTAATCCCCCCTTTTCTGTTTCCTAATATCAATTTATATTATTTCCATTGCGCAATTCTATCGACAGGGAGACGGTATGAAGCATATCCTTCATCAGCTGCTTTTCCGATGGACAGAAGCATGACTGGTACATAGCGCTCCTTTTCCAATCCGAAAGCTTCAGCGATATTTTCTTTTTCATAGCCCCCTATTGGGTTTGTTTCATATCCGTGCGCGCGTGCTGTCAACATAAGCTGCATGGAGACGAGACCAGCGTCAACTAGGATCGTTTCCCGATTTACTTGCTCCGGTAGTTGTTCAAAATGTGCCTTCAAAGCCTCAATTTGTCTGTCTTTTACCTCCTGTGGCATGTACCCTAGGTCAACGGCTTTTGAATAAATTTCTTCTAAATAGTCTGCATTGTTCATATCTGCAAATACTGCGATTACGGCAGATGAAGTGGTGACTTGTGACTGATTAAATTTAGCAAGCGCTGCAAGTTTTTCTTTGGATTCTGGGCTTTCGATGATAAGAAAACGCCATGGCTGTGCGTTGACTGAAGATGGAGCTGTAGTCGCTTCCTCTAATATTTCCGTCATCTCTTCTTTGCTGATTTTAACTGTTGGATCATAGTTGCGAATGGATCGGCGCTCTTTCATTATTTTCATAAAATCGTTTGTTTTTAATGTAGTTTTCATGTGCAAACAACTCCTGTATATTTTAATATTTTTCCTTATCTGCAAACAGCACTTTCTTAAACACAGTGCTTTCTTCTATGCTGAGATTTCCGAGGAAGCCTTGACTTGGTCTCGCCCTTGTTCGCTCAACCGAGCAAGGATAATACGGCTGTCCTCAGGATTACCTTCTTCTTTTAGCTTCAATCTGCTTGACGTGTCTTGTAACGGCTGCGCCATCGATATCATCCTTTTTTGAAGGTTTTTCTTAATCATTTTTTGTTCCATCTACTTTTAATTAATTCTCGATTATCAAAGTTATAATAACTAAGTTGAGGGCAATGCAGGAGAATCTCTTAAAAATGTAAACTTTACAATTTAAGGGATTCCGACATGTCATTGTTATCCAGAATATTTTCTAATAAACAATCTTCCCATTTATAAATCGCCAATCAATTAAAAAATGATGTCTACTTGTAACTCATTTTTACACTAGAGCTATCTAACTTTGCAAAGGTTGTCCATCATATGCTTTTATAGCAAGTGGTGCCACTAAAAAGTTACTAGCTTTGGCCACGAAAGAAGTAAAATGTTCACTTGTATTATGGCTTGCTACCGCCGCTTCATCTTGCCATACTTCAACCATGGTAAATGTATGATTCTTTTCTATATCTTTATATAAATTGTAAGAAACATTTCCACTTTCTTGTCTAGAAGCACGAATTAGTGTTTCTATCTCTTCTAAAAAAATTTGTTGTTTTGTTGCGTCTATTTGCATTTCAGCATGAATAATAATCATCTTCTTCTCCTCTTCTCTCAATCCTTTTATATTAAAGAAAATTTAAAACATCTATGAACACTCCGGTGCGTATATCAATATTTGAACGTCGTTCCATTAAAGTTTTACGTTTTAGATTTCTTTTATGCTATTTTGAATACGATCTAGCATATCAAATAGCAAATCTCGTTCCTCTTCACTAATATCTTTTAGCATAGAAGTGACGAAACGTTTCTTTTCTTCTTGATAGCAACTAATTTTTTGACGTCCATAATCAGTTAGCGTTACAAGAGTGATCCTGTTGTCACTCGCTTTTTTTCGTCTTAAAATCAACCCGTTTGCCTCGAGTTGTTTCAAATGCCGCGTGATTGCAGCATTGTCAATATTCATCTCTTTTTGAAGTGCTTTCTGGCTCATTTCATCCGCTTGATAAAGATGGCGCAAAAGTTCAAGGCGCGACTGACTAACACCTGTGCAGCCTTCAAATTTCGAATTGATTTCTTTATTAATAAAAAATAATTTATATAAAATAATTGCTTCCTTAGAGCAAGAATTTGTCAATAACTTCCCTCCTTTTTACAGTTTAAAAATTATTTGATGTATCAATTATTGACTCATCAAATAATTTAACTCAATTGGATTTAAAATGCAAGTATTTTTATTTTTCCTTTTTATCTCGCGCAAAAAAGGGGTACCTTATAAAGGACATGAATAGTTTAGCGCATACTACCTGGAATTATAAGTATCACATAGTTTTTCCCATGCAAATCACCTCCGAAATAGTACTTTGTTTAAGTGTACCTTTTCGTAGGTGTTTTATATTGTCTTATTTAGATTTGTCTATACAGATATGTCACCTGTAGCTTTAGAATAAAGTAACTTAAGGAAATTGCATTTTATTTTGCCTTTTCTGGTAAAAATATCATTAATTTTAAGTATTAACCAAAGCCAGTCGTATGCAAGCTAAGCTAACCCGCGGCTTAAACTGCTCGAGGCGTCAAAGGCCCCAGAGATAAGACGAAACGACTCCACTGACCGCTGGCTTATCCCTAACATCATTTTACCATTTGCAAATCCGGAACCAGCTCAAGTTATTGCTGTCAGACATGGGGATCAATTTCTTAACACTCCATAATGACAAAAAATTAATTCCATTGGGTAAAAAAATCTGCTTTTTATCGCCCGTTTATCTTATCTGACCGTCAAAGTCTCAATAACAATCCCAATGCATATGCCATTCACCAGTCGAACGAGACCTGAACAAGTAAATCGTCCCGTTGTCACCCACCATAAATCTCGGCTTTTCCTCGCTTCCGATCTGCATGATATACTGACAATCTTCTAAGGAAACCGGTGACTGGATATAGGATGCGTATCCTCCTATTTTCGTTTGCGGATAACTGCCGAATTCATCGAAGAACTGATCGCTCGCATCTTCATCCTCGTTCACTTCCGTCAAGTCAACATAATCCCAAGCCTCTTCCCAGCATGGGTAATCATCGCTATCAGCCTTGTGCCACCGAATCTGAAATTCCCTCAGACCTCTTGCTTCTTCCGGTGTTTCCATTAATTGCAGCTCTTCCACCGACTGATGCTCGATGAGTAGCCAGCCTTCTCCGTTCTTAACAGGATAGATTGGAAGCTGTTTCCTGTTAAGAAATAGCTGGATCAAACTTGCCTCTCCCACACCATCGATCCCACCAGGTATTTCAGGCACATACGCTTGCAATACGGGAATCATGGGACCATCTTTGTCATGAGGCCATCCCGCTTCCTTATCAATATAAAAATGCCCGCCAAACCAACTCATCCTCGCTTCCTCCGGACGAAATCCGCCAATTTGCGCCAGTACTGGCTTTTTTGCTATTTCCCTAAGTAAACTAAATGCCTCAAATTGTGTCATGGTAAGCAATTCTCCTCCCGATATCTGTTAGCTTTCTACTGGATAGACGGATAGCAGTCTTTCTATAAGTTCCATCCATCTCCTCAAGTATAATGGATGCCGATACGCGGCTCAAATATGCTCCTGATTCTTTCATCAAAGACGGCCAAATCGAAATCTAGCTTCTTTTTATCAGTTTCTTGCGAAAGCAGGTTGACCAACCTATGCTTTAAATTGCTTTTCGTCGCTCATTCATCCATTTCTCTATCAATAATCTTTTAGAAAGTTTCATACTACAAAAGTTATTGAAATTAGGGATAAAGTCTTCTTCAAAACTAGATAAAATATACCATTTTTGTAATATTAAAGGAATTCTTATCTATTTTCCTTTATAATAATTATGGTCTACATAAAAAGAAGGGGTGTAAATGTGAAAAAAACGAAAGTATTATCGGTATCAATCCTTTCTGCAGCAATGTTATTGTTGGCGGCTTGCGGAAATGAAGAAAAAGCTTCTGAATCACCAAAAGAGAATGATTCAAAGGCTAAAACAGAGGAAACAAGTAATAAAGGGAAAACGAATGAAAAAGCAGAAGAATCAGATACTAAATCAGGTGAGGTATTGAATCCAAGTATTGCAGAAGAAACAGAAGGAAATGTTGAAGTTGTTTATACCAATAAAGAACCTGGATTTTTAAATGATATTAATGGTTTCAAAGTATCCGTTAACGAATACCAAATTGTTAAAGTAACAGACATGAACGAAGATTCTAAGTTGCGTTTTGATGGCCAGAATAATGGATACGTAGTAACGACTAAAGTTACCATTGAAAATGGAACCGATAAACCAATGTATTATAATAATAATCATAAGATCCAGCTAAGCAATGAGTATGATTATATTCCTTCTGACTGGAAAACTCTTGTACCTGAAGATCAGCAGATTAATAAAATCAAAAAGAATAAAGAAAAGATTACTTTATATGAAGCTGGCGAGAAGGTAACTGGCTTAATGAGTTTCAGATTATCAGATGCTGAATTTGAAAAATTAAAAACAGTAAAACCAAAATATATAATTGAAGGCGGTTTAGCTGATAATGAACAAGCTAAAAATAGTAACATGCAGCAATCGCCGGCTTATGATTTTATTTATAGCGATGAACAAGCAAAACAAACAGCTGAACAACCCCAATTTTATCAAGATCGTTTAACGACTGATAATATGGCTGACAAAAAAATGATTTTTGAAAAATCTGGAATTAATGATACCAAAGAGATAGATAAAGTGAAAATTACCCTTGAAGGTGTACAATATACTGAAGTGATTCCAACAGAAGCCAATAAAGAACGCTTTAGAAATTTTGGTGATAATGGGATTGTGGCTGTGACTGTCAAATTGAATGTTGATAATCAAACATCAGAACCTGTTGACATATCGAATCTAAAAACTACTCTTAATATTGATGACAATCGTGCGAAAGTGTTAAGTCAGGGTATGGCGGAACCTCGTGAACAAAGGGAGATTGCTGCGGGACAAAAAGGTGAAAAACTGCATGTTTTCCTACTTAGAAAAGATGAATTTGAAATATATAAGAAGTTTGATATGAGATTTGGTCCATTTGTCGGTACAGATGGCAAAGACCAATTCAAAGGAAAATCTGCTACGTTTAGCTTACCAAGATAAATAAAAAAAACAGAAACCAGTGTCAGTTAGAAAAGGCACTGGTTTTTTCGGACTTATTATGAGTTCCCAAATGTACAATACTTATCACTTATGATGGGGATTTTAGCTTGTTATTTTGGCTTAGCAAATGCGAATTCAAGTCCATTTATAATATTTTGTAAAAATATAAGAAATCCTTTTAAAACTGCCCCGTTTGTGTTAAAAGAAGACCTCTCTTCTTTTATTATAAGAATGCTACAACATTTGTGTAATATAAAAAGCATCCTCTTTTCGCAATAGCGGATTGTATCTTCAGAAATACCGGTTTACTCGGCGACTTGCTTGATCGTAAAATTCTGTTCTTCCATTACATACGAAAGGAGTATCCCTGGCTATGGACCCTTTGGGATACTCCCTCTGTTTGGGACTACGCTCTTGTTCCACCGTCCACCGGCAGAACTACGCCTGTTACGTAAGAGGCTCTATCGCTCAATAACCAGGCAGCTGCTTGTGCGATCTCATGAGGATCGGCAGGACGCCTAAGTGGTGTCACAGAGTTGCTTTTTTCGATTATATCTGGAACTTGTGCAACTAACCCCTCGATCATCTCGGTCATAGTGGTGCCAGGTGCAATAGCGTTTACGCGGATACCCGAGGGTCCGAATTCAATGGCAGCTGTCTCGGTCAGACTATTAACAGCCCGTTTGGCGGCTCCGTAGACAGACAACCCAGGATTACCTCTGAAGCTGCCCACGCTGCTGTTATTGACAATGGCACCAGTACCTGCAGTATCAAGCATTGCCTTGATTTCCGCTTTCATTGCCGCCCAGATTCCTTTGTAATTTACAGCTTGAAGATGGTCGAAATCCTCTTCTGTGACATCTGTTAAGGGCGAAAGAGGAGATCCAATTCCAGCATTATTGAATGCTATATCCAGGCGACCGTGACGCTCAACGGTCGTTTGAACCGCCCGTTCGATGCTGGGGGGATCGGCCAGATCAGCTACAATATAATCGGCTTTACCGCCTTTCGCGATAATTTCCTCAACTCCAGAGCGTAAAGCTGCCTCTGTTCTTGCGACGAGAGTAACCGCCGCTCCTTCTCCGGCGAATAGTTTGGCAGCCGCTGCTCCGATGCCGCGGCTGGCCCCTGTAACAAGAGCTACTTTATTGATAAGCATTCCCTGAGAATTGTAATTTTTGTGCTGTGTTATTGATTGCATGGCTATCTCCTTTATAGTCAGTAATGGTTTGAAACGTTTCAAACTGAGTTGAAACGATTTCTATAATTAAGTATAATTTTATAATACACATTTAACGAGAGGTTGCTTAATCATAGGTTTCCGAGTAATAGGTTAGGAGGGATTGGATGAACGATAGCGAGCGCCGTTCGGCTCTTGGGGATTTTTTGCGTAAACAGAGGTCAAGGCTTTCTCCAGAGAATGTGGGTTTACCGACTGGGTCCCGACGGCGGACAGTAGGATTGCGCAGGGAAGAGGTCGCACAGCTATCAAATATCGGCACATCCTGGTATATGTGGCTGGAGCAGGGACGTGATATCCGTCCGTCAGTACAAGTGTTAGAAAGCCTAGCTGCTGCTCTAAAGCTTAATCCCAATGAACGACGCCATCTTTTTTTTCTTGCAGGAGAATCACTTCCTCCTTATTTGTCTCCTCATAAAGAAAGTATCGGGGCAACATTTCAAAGGATGCTGGATGACCTTACTCCGAATCCTGCATATATTCTGGGAAGGCGCTGGGATTTTGTAGCCTGGAATGATGCTGCAAATGAAATTTTCTCTATTTCCTTGGGAACACCGCCTCATGAATTCAATTTAATCTGGCGGTTTTTCACGGACCCGGTATGGAGGGGACACTTCAAAAATTTCGACCAAAAGGCTATGGGAATGATTGCGGAATTCCACACGGCATCAGCCCGATACGTTGAAGATTCGTCGTTTGCCGAGTTAATAGAAGATCTTAAACGAATAAGTCCTGAATTTGGCCGTCTATGGCTGCAGCATGAAACGCCCGGCTCTCTTGAAGGATTTAAAGAAGTGGAACATCCCCACATGGGACACCTTGAGTTCGATCATATTACCCTGCAAGTCCCCAATGATCCTGATATGAGAGTGATGATTTACATGCCTCTACCAGCAACAAGATCAAAGCTAGAAAAATATTTGGCAAAGGGATCACCTGCAAAAGGAAGTAAGGGATAACATCATTAAGCTAGAAAACCCTAAAATATCAGTAAAGCAAACTATCGATTCTAATAGGCTATGTTTCTGGGAATTATATTTAGGAAACATTCTCATTCCACCTTTTATAATAAATATAACCTCTTCGGGATATCATACCCGAAGAGGTTATTTTTTATAAATCTACATTACCCGAAAAGGTTAAAACCAAACTTATTCCACCGTAACACTCTTAGCCAAGTTACGTGGTTTATCCACGTCGCAGCCTCTATGAAGTGCTGCATAGTAAGCAATTAATTGTAATGGTACTACAGAGATAAGGGGTGTTAACAGATCGTGCACAGCTGGTACGATGTAGCGGTCGCCATCCATTTCTAAGCCTTTCATCGAAATGATGCACGGGTTTGCTCCACGAGCTACTACCTCTTTCACGTTACCACGTATGCTTAAGTTAACACTCTCTTGTGTTGCTAATGCGATAATAGGTGTTCCATCTTCAATTAAAGCAATTGTTCCATGCTTTAATTCTCCACCTGCGAATCCTTCTGCTTGGATGTAAGAGATTTCTTTTAGCTTTAAAGAACCTTCAAGGCCAACATAGTAATCAATGCCGCGCCCGATATAGAAAGCATTTCTTGATGTTTCCAGATATTCTCGAGCAATAGCCTCTAGCTCTTCTTTATCTTCAAAAACGCCTTCCATGGCATTGGCAATGATACCTAATTCATGAATAAGATCAAAATCTATCTGGTAGCCTTTGTTTCTTGCTGTTACTTCTGCAAGGATAGACAATACAGCCATTTGCGAAGTATAAGCTTTAGTAGAAGCTACTGCAATTTCCGGACCAGCATACAATAATAAGGTGTGGTCAGCTTCACGAGACAATGTGGAGCCTGGTACATTTGTGATAGTTAGAGTTGGATAACCCATTTCCTTCACTTGCACAAGCACAGCACGGCTATCTGCAGTTTCTCCACTTTGTGTAATGAAAATGAACAGTGGTTTTTCAGAAAGCAGCGGCATATTGTAGCCGAACTCACTTGCCACATGAACCTCTACAGGGATTTTTGCTAATTTCTCAATAAATTGCTTCCCAAGAAGACCGGCATGATAAGATGTACCAGCAGCTACAATGTACAGTCGATCGGCAGCTTTCACCGCTTCAATGATCGCTGGATCAATTGTCAACTTTCCATCTTTGTCTTGATATTCCTGAATAATTTTGCGAATAGCTACTGGCTGTTCGTCAATTTCTTTTAGCATATAATGAGGATATGTTCCTTTTTCAATATCACTAGCATCTAGTTCTGCCGTATATGCTTCCCGGGAAATAATCTCTCCCTCTAATGTTTCAATGGTTACCTCGTCTTTTGTCACGATCACAATTTCTTTATCTACTAATTCCACATATTGATCAGTTACTTGAAGCATAGCCATTGCATCACTTGCGATAACATTGAAGCTTTCCCCTAATCCTATCAATAATGGGCTTTTATTTTTTGCTACATATATCATGTCTTTGTTTTGCTCATCTAATAAGGCAAACGCATAAGACCCTTTTAATAATTTTAGTGTTTGAACAAATGCTGCCTTTACATCGCTTCCGGCTTCTACAAAATGTTCAATAAGTTGAACAACGACTTCTGTATCTGTATCACTTTTCAAAGTAACATCAGCAAGGTATTCTTTCTTTAATAAGTCATAGTTCTCAATGACACCATTATGAACAATTGTAAAGCGTTCTGATGCACTTTTATGTGGGTGCGCATTTAATCTGCTTGGCACACCATGGGTTGCCCAGCGTGTATGACCAATTCCAGCAGGTGCAAATACTTCTTCGTCCACAATACTGCGTAGGTCAGCAATTCGTCCTTTTTCTTTAAAAACTTGAACTCCCTCTCCATTGCTTAATGCAATACCAGCTGAGTCATAGCCTCTATATTCTAGTTTCTCTAAACCTTTTAATAAAATCTCTTTCGCATCCTGGTTTCCAATATAACCAACAATTCCGCACATACTTCTTTTCCTCCGTTCTAAGGGAGCAAGAAGTCACTTTTAGGGAACAAACTTGCTCCCTTATCTCTGTTTTTTTGGTTATAAGCTGTAATATACTGCATCTTTTGTACTGCCTAAAGACAGATGAAAACAAAGGCTGTAGATAATACAACTTAAAGATTACGCTTATGATTTTAGCTTGCCCTACTCTTTGTGCATTAAGTTACCTTAATGTTTTAAAGTATGACTTACGATTGGCTAATACAACCGGGAGGCATCCGCCGAAAAATCGATAAACCTCCTCCTCGTCAACTAGTTTCGTGTCGTCCATTACTAGTCCAGGCGCTTCAATTTCCTATAATAATCCCTATCCTCCTTATCAACAGGTTTGCTTTATTCAAAAAGCAATTTAATCATACCCTACCTAGAATCGTTCCGTCAAATACAATCCTATGACAAAATCGTAAATTTTTATTTCATTAACTGAGGTAGGATCCATTCCCGACACGAAAAGCGGAAAAATTAATAGGGTGAAAAACATTCCTTCGAAATGTCTTTCACCCTATTAATGTATTCTATCGTGCTAATTTTGTTCCTAATTGCATAGATATTAATATGAGTTCCTTATGTGTTTAAGCTTATTCTTCTGGTAAACCCATTTCCTCTTTAACAACTTCGGAAATAACATTCACATAAGCTTCACATAATTCCTCTGTTGGAGCCTCCGCCATTACACGTACAAGTGGCTCGGTTCCAGAAGGACGAACTAAAATTCTTCCATTTCCGTTCATATCTTGTTCTACTTTTGCAATTACTTCTTTTACTTTTTCATTATCTGTTACATGAAATTTATCTGTCACTCTAATATTCACTAATTTTTGCGGAAATTTCTTCATTTCTCCTGCAAGCTCCGATAGCTTTTTCTTTGTTACTTTCATAATATTAACTAATTGCAGCCCAGTTAAAAGACCGTCACCTGTTGTATTGTAGTCAAGGAAGATAATATGTCCTGACTGTTCTCCACCAAGGTTATAGCCATTATTACGCATTTCTTCGACTACATAACGGTCTCCAACAGCAGTTGGAATGCTCGTAATTTCGTGTTGTTCTAGTGCTTTATAGAAGCCTAAATTACTCATGACAGTAGAAACAACTGTATTGTTTTTGAGTCTTGCTGTTTCTTTTAAGTATTTTGCACATATATACATAATTTGATCGCCGTCCACGATATCCCCATTTTCATCAATAGCAATCAAACGATCACCATCACCGTCAAAGGCTAACCCAACATCTGCTTCTTTTTCTAGGACAAATTTAGAAAGTGCCTCAGGGTGTGTAGAACCTACGCCATCATTAATATTTAATCCATTCGGTGATGCGCCCATTGTAGAAATATCCGCATCTAAATCTGCAAACAAATGCATTGCTAAGGAAGAAGTTGCTCCATGTGCACAATCTAATGCAATGTGAATGCCTGCAAATTCCTCATCCACTGTTTGTTTTAAGAACTGCAGATACTTTTGACCACCTTCAAAATAGTCATCAACCTGACCAAGATCTGCACCCGTTGGTCTAGGTAACGTATCTTCTGCTTGATCAATCAGTGCTTCAATTTCTAACTCTTGCTCATCCGATAGTTTAAAACCATCAGGACCAAAAAATTTAATCCCATTATCTGCGACCGGGTTATGCGATGCAGAAATCATTACTCCCGCCTGTGCTCCTAATGCCTTAGTTAAATAGGATACACCTGGTGTAGAGATAACACCTAAGCGCATTACTTCTGCACCAATGGAAAGCAATCCTGCTACAAGCGCTCCTTCCAGCATATGTCCGGAAATACGAGTATCTCGTCCGATTAATACCTTTGGTCTGTCGTGGTCTTTTGTTAGGACGAAACCACCATATCTTCCTAGCTTAAACGCTATTTCTGGTGTTAGTTCACTATTTGCCACACCTCGTACTCCGTCCGTACCGAAATATTTACCCATTTCTATATCGCTCCTTCTAACTAGTATAGATCACGTTTTATGTTAAGCCTCTTTATTTGTAATAGACACACTCGCCGTATTTGTAGCTAGTTCCCAATCTATATTGTCAGGTCCATTTACTTTAATAGGGACTTCGTGCTCCCCATCATCCATTCCTGTTAAATCTATATAGAGATTAAAATCAGAGACACTTAATTCCCTTACCCTATTTTGCTCCCCAGAAATCCGAAGACTTGTACTACTACTTTTAGGTTTAGCAATGGTTGCCTCTAAATCGCTATTTAAACCTTTAATAGTAATAGGTACATTGCTTAACGTTCTTGTTTCTGTTTTTTCTGTCGTCACAGCTTCCTCTGAATCCTGATTCGCCTGCTCATCATCCTCTTTCTGTTCTTGTTCTTGCTCTTGCTGGGCGGCTGTTACCTTTACTGTAACCTTTACAAGCTCTGGATCAACAGATGTTACCCCATTGGATATAATGACAGGTAATGTTAATTCTTCATCTTTTTCTATTTTACTTAGGTCAACTTCAACTCTTGTGCTTTCCACATCTTTTAAAACATCTTCTGGACCAGTGATAGTTGCTTCCTTTGTATCCAAAGTTATCGAGTCAATGGTTATACCATCCTTTGGCTTACCTTGTTCCACTATTTTTATAGGTACTGTTTTACTCGTTCTTTTTACAGGAATATTCACTTCTACTATTTCTGGTTCCACTTGCACATTTAATTTATTTAAACTACCATCCAATACAGAAACCTTCGCCTGTTGGCTTACAGCCTCATTTGTATTTCCATCAAGATTTACATTTGCCTTTACATAGGCAATTTTTTCAATCTCATCTTTTGCTCCTGTAACTTTAACTGTTTTCGGCTCAATTTTCGGTGTTCCAGCAGCGTATCCTTTCGCAAGAGCGTTACTGCTAAATTCTGCTTCTACATTAAATTCTTGAGTAACCTTTTCTTTTACCGTGACTTTTATCGTTTCAGGATCAATCGTTGCCCTAATTTTATCAGATAAGTCCTTTATTTGAAGGGGAACGGTCTTACTTCCTAAATTAGCATTTGCTAAATTCACATATACCTCAAAATCCTTTTTCAATTTAGCCTGCTGTATATGAACCGTTGGACCTCTTAAAGTAACGGTAACAGTTTTCGGTATCCCTGTAACAACTACATTTTCAGTATCATAATAGGCTGTTACTGGGATATCCTCTAAAATAACGGTTTCTGAATCACCTGGAACATTTACATCTGTTGAACTTTCATTGGGATCATATGCATAGGAAAAAAGTAAAAGAGCAAAAGCTAAGGATAAAACTTTTGTAAACCAATTTTTCCCTATTACATTATTAAACAATTTACTCATTTTTCTTCCCCTTCCAGCTCCACTTACTTGACGTGGTTTGTTTGGTAGAAGGTGTTATCAAAGCACTAGATAACATTTCTCTAAATGCATCTAATTTTAATTCTCTGTGCAAATCACCGTTTTTCGTTATCGAGATTGCACCCGTTTCCTCTGAAACAACGACGGTTAAGCTGTCTGTTACTTCACTAATGCCCAGTGCCGCTCTATGTCTAGTTCCCAGCTCTTTTGAAATAAAGGGACTTTCCGATAGAGGAAGGTAACATGCGGCTGCGGCAATATTTGTTTTTTGTATAATAACGGCTCCATCATGCAGTGGAGTATTCGGAATAAAAATATTAATTAATAGCTCTGCAGATATCTTTGAATAAAGCGCAATACCTGTTTCTATGTAATCACTCATTCCTGTTTCTCTTTCAATTGTGATTAACGCACCAATTCTTCGTTTAGCCATATAGTCTACTGCTTTTACAATCGATTCCACTAACTGGGCTTGGAGTTCATGTTCCTGAACAACGGATCGTGAAAAAAACTTCCCTCGCCCCAATTGTTCGAGAGCTCTTCTTAATTCTCCCTGGAAAATAATAATAAGGGCTAAAGCACCCCACTGTATTACCTGCTGCATCATCCAGCTTAATGTTTGTAGTTGGAAATATTCACTTAACATTTTAATAATTAAAATAACAAATATTCCATTCAACAATTGTACCGCTTTTGTCCCGCGGATAATTGTAATAATCTTATAAATGACATACCAAACAAGGATAATGTCTACTGTATTCGCTAAATATTTTAAAAAAGGGAAATCTGCAAACGACATTTTCCTTCCTCCAAAGTATATATTTCAAAAGTGACGCTTTAGAAGATTTTTCCCTAACTCAAATATGTCAGGAGAAAACCTACAATTATCATATTATAACACAATTCCAATTAATACAAAGAAAAGCATAACCAACAATCTTGAAAACAATTAGATTGTCCATATCACTAGTATATGTGTCTCGATTGTATTTAAGCCCTATTTTTACTCGAAAGAAAAATACATATAAAACTAAATAAAAAAACCTGCAATTTAAAATTAAATTGCAGGAAGGCTATTTTTTTGGGTATTATCCTCATCACTAAATACCCCTGTAATATCCGTTACAGTTTTCTTTATATGGTACCATAACCAATCAAATATTTCATTTACCTCTTTAATATCACCGGTTACTTGGTTAGCAGAAGCCATATACTTCTTACCATTGATTACTGTTACATTCCCTTCAACTTGTCCCTCTATTTTAATATCTCCATTACGAACGATCACATCACCTTTTACTGTCTCTCCCTCTGGCACAATAGCGGTATTATTTTCTACTATTATATTTGGCTGTTTCGAAACAGAAAACTGATGGTCCTCATTCCATGACGACATTAGACTCGATATCATTAATATAAGGAAAAGGGAAGCAGCAGCAAGCATAGGATGGTGACGAAGCCATCGTTTCACTCTTACTTGCTTCTTTTCTTCCGGCAATTTAGCTAGTATATTTTCTGTAAAGTTCATTGGTGCTTGGATGTGAGACGTACTTTGGACCAGCGCAATAGTTTTTTTCAATTCATGAAAATGAGTTGCACATTCTTCACACTGATCTAAATGCTTTTTTAATTCTTTTAAATTCTCTTCTTCTATTTCTTCATCAAGATATTGATGCATATAGGTAATAATCTTTGTTGAACAAGTCATATTATTTTCACCTTCTTTATCAGACATACCGTAATTGTTTTCTCAACGCTTCTCTTCCCCTGTGAATACGCGTTTTAACTGTTCCTAAAGGAAGCTCCAGAATTTCACTTATCTCATTCAAAGAAAGTTCTTCGATATATTTTAAAACGATGACTGCTCGATACTTTTCAGGAAGTTTGGAGATTTCCCTTTGTATCATTGCTTGTAGCTCCATACTCTCTACATCCTCCTCAGGCAATTTTCCATCCGAGGAAATTTGTGAGTACATATTTAAGCCGTCTGTTCCTGGAACCTCTGCATCAAGATAATAATCTGGTTTCCTCTTTCTTATACGGTCAATGCATAGGTTTGTCGCAATACGATATAGCCATGTTGAAAACTTATATTCCATATTATAGCGATGAACATTCACATATGCACGAATAAAAGCCTCTTGTGCTATATCCTCTGCTTCATGCCTATTCCCCAACATCCGATAACAAATTTGAAACACTTTATCTTTATATAGTTCGATTATGTCACCAAATGCATTTTTATCCCCTTTTAAAACTTGTTGAATCCTTTTTTTTACTAATGCTTCCATCTATTTACCTCCGCTCTAGTGCGGCTAATCGATTTACGAATCGACAGCAGGAAAGGTTTCATTTTTTCTTTAAAAATTTTTTATTATGTATAAAAAATAATATTCTCACTTATATGTAGTGAAAAATCTCCCTATTATGCACATCTATCTTTTTTAGGATACTCATTCTTATTTTAACAAATAATGCCACATAATGTTTAAAATTTTTAGAATTGGTTATAAAAAAAGTAATAATATGCTAAAATCAAGACAAGCAACATTTGAATTTACTACGGCTATATAGATTAGGAAGAAATTATAAAAACATATAGAGGGTGAAGCAAATGAGTGATAGAAAATTATTAAAAGACATTGAAGAACATCGTGAAATGATGATCTATTTGGCAAACAACACTTCTTTTTCGCACCCAAAAGTTGTTGACATAAGTACAAAATTAGATTTGTTATTAAATAAATATGAAAAAATATGTAGTCAGCTATCTGTAAAATAATAAGGATTGTTTTTGTCCTGACTTCCAATCCAATTATCATATGAAAAGCAGTGCACATCCATGCCTGCTTTTTAGCTTTGTTACCTTTTTTAATTTTATAGTAATTTTTCTCCAAATAGGGAACCCATTAATGCTACAGCTAATGAGGCAGTCTTGTTTCTTTCATCTAATATCGGGTTAACTTCTACAAATTCAGCGGAAGTAATAAGTCCTGATTCCGCTAACATTTCCATAGCTAAATGACTCTCCCTATAACTTATTCCCCCAGGAACTGGTGTTCCAACTCCTGGTGCATCATTTGGATCTAATCCATCTAAGTCCAGAGACAAGTGTACCCCATCTGTTTTTTCCTTTAAGTAATCAATCGTACTCTCCATCACCTTCGTCATTCCTAGTCGATCAATTTCATGCATAGTAAAAACCTTGATTCCTAATTCTTTTATAAGCCTGCGCTCACCTTCATCCAAAGATCTAGCCCCTATTATAACTACATGCTCTGGTTTTATTTTAGGAGAGGCTCCTAATATATTGGTCAATAGCTCATGCCCATATCCTAAACTTACAGCCAGTGGCATGCCATGAATATTCCCTGATGGAGAGGTTTCTGCCGTATTTAAATCTCCATGTGCATCATACCAAATGACCCCTAAATTTGTGTAATGCTTAGATACTCCAGCAAGTGTCCCAATTGCTATACTATGGTCTCCGCCTAATATAAGAGGAAATGACTTTGATTGAATGATCTTATCAACCATTTCTGCAAGCATTAGACTTTTTTCTGCTATTAAGTGAAGATTTCTAAGATTGCTTTGAACATCTATTATGGTTTCTGGTCTTCCTACTGATATATCTCCCCAATCTTCAATAGAAGAAAATAGCTTTGATAATCTTTCAAAAACACCTGCATAGCGGATTGCACTTGGCCCCATATCTACCCCTCTGCGCATTTGTCCAAGATCCATCGGCATTCCAATAATAGTCAGCTTTCTCATGAAAATCCTCCCCATCTCTCCAGCTATATTTTTCTTTTATTGTACCTTCTCCCGAAACAATGACTCAACTCAACATCTTTATGTATATATATGCGAATATGCTATAAATCCTCAAGGGGAAATAACAAGAATGCCATGTTTAAAAGCACAAAAAAACCAAACACAATCGTGTTTGGTTTAAAGATGAGCCATGGAGGATTCGAACCTCCGACCCTCTGATTAAAAGTCAGATGCTCTACCGACTGAGCTAATGGCTCGTTGGCTGGGCTAGCTGGATTCGAACCAACGAATGACGGAGTCAAAGTCCGTTGCCTTACCGCTTGGCTATAGCCCAAAAATATAAAAAGGACATATAATTAATATTGTCCAATGATAAATGGTGGAGGGGGACGGATTCGAACCGCCGAACCCGAAGGAGCGGATTTACAGTCCGCCGCGTTTAGCCACTTCGCTACCCCTCCGATATTCAAACTAATGACAATTAAAAAAGTGGTGCCGGCTAGAGGACTTGAACCCCCAACCTACTGATTACAAGTCAGTTGCTCTACCAATTGAGCTAAACCGGCAATAAATTTATAAACTTTTAAAAATTAATGGTGGAGGATGACGGGATCGAACCGCCGACCCTCTGCTTGTAAGGCAGATGCTCTCCCAGCTGAGCTAATCCTCCAAATGGTGACCCATACGGGATTCGAACCCGTGTTACCGCCGTGAAAGGGCGGTGTCTTAACCGCTTGACCAATGGGCCGTATTTATTTTCGTAAGCTTCCAACCGGGCTCGAACCGGTGACCTCTTCCTTACCATGGAAGTGCTCTACCTGCTGAGCTATGGAAGCACTTTGGCTAACATATAATTAAAAATAAGGCTCCGCAGGTAGGACTCGAACCTACGACCGTTCGGTTAACAGCCGAATGCTCTACCACTGAGCTACTGCGGAATAATGGT